>JAFAZK010000189.1 GCA_019239825.1 Verrucomicrobiota bacterium
CGCTGAATAAGTCTTCGCCTTCGCTTCTTGTGTCGCCGAACAGCTTGGTTTCTCCGTATGTCCAATTCATGCGGGCATGTTCTAAAATTGAGAACAAGGGTCAATCTCGAAATGGCGACAGACCCTCTGATTTTACTACGTTTTTCCTACACTATGCTGTAAGTGCTTGATTTTCAGTAGGTTATGCACCGTGTAGGAATCGAACCTACAACCCAGTGATTAAGAGTGTACAGGTTCGAGGCGTTTCTTTGATCTGATGTGAGCCGTTATGAGCCGCCGATTGGCTCCTAAACAGGCTTCCTAAGCTATTCTATCCCTTGCAATACCGGCTCATCACAGGTCAAAACGGTCCAGAGGTGAACCTAAAAAGTGGCTAAGAAATCCATGATCTTAGCCACTTTTCGAGAGTCCTCTTGTCGAAGCGGTGTTACATGCGCTGTCCGGAGAATTAGCAGCCCTGATTGCGATGCGCAGACGGCGGAACATGTGGTGCCCGAGCGTTCAGGACAGCTCTCGTAAACGACCAGCCGCTCTTTGGCGATGTAGGAATTGGAGGGGGCCGGAGTACCGGCATTCCATAGAAAGAGGTGCCAAGAAGGTCTCCGAAATCAGCTGAGTCTAGGGTTAACAATATATCAGCCCAGGCAAACGCGCTGAAGAGAATCGGTCTGTCTTTCCTTGCAAAGAAAACGGCTGGCCGATCTAAAGTAATCACATCCTCCATCAGCAGCAGTTCGGAGCGAAGGCGGATCCATTTGCCGCTCACTAGAGGAGGGAAATCCGGCAAATTACGGAGCACCTCTTCGACGACATAGGCAGTGGTGATCATGATCCACTCGTTTGCCGGCGCCAGCCGGAAAATTTCTCGCGATGCGCCCCGGTTACAAGCGGCCGCTGCAAGAAGCACACTTGTATCAAGGAAGAGCCTCACCCTCCCCGGCGGAAGGTTTCCATGTCGGCCTCATCGCTAGCGAGCCAAGAGTCCATCTCTTCTCGACTGTACTTCCGAGGGGATGGCATTTCCGCTCCATCCGCCCGCAGGCGTACGGCCAGGAAGAGTATCAATTCTTGCTTTTGCTGTGGGCTCAGCCTCGCAGCTGCCTCCTCTATTTCAGAAAGAGTACTCATTTTCGGCGTGACAACTAAAGTGGTCTCGGTTGGTTATACCCGTCAAGTCCGGTGCCGTGTCCTATAAATAGCATGGCTTTTCGCTCGGCAGTCGCCGGACCAGTTTGCTGCTTTTCTTCTGATGTCACCACACCGGTATTTTCAGAACAGATCTCAAACGAAGCTCCTTGGACACGCTTGGCGACTGACCAGAGCGCCCAGCACCGTATCGAGAACATAGTCGAGGCGTTTCCCTAGATCTTCAGCCAAGAATCGGAGGACAAAATAGCCGTTCTGTTGTAGCAACGCGTCCTTGCGTCGGTCGCGTCGATAAGCTTCGGGATCAGCCAAATGCTGTGCCCCGTCTAGTTCAATCACCAGACGTGCATCTGCGCAGAGCAGATCTACTTCCATTTTTCCCCATCCGTCGAAAGGGATCGGCAACTCTGCATTGAGTTGGAACCGGCGGCTCGTTTCCGGTAGCGTTCCTAAGCGACGATAGAAGAACGCTTCGCTTGCGCTTCGCGCGCGTGCAACTCCTTCAGCATCCGGAATAAATGGACGGGTGACATGAACGAACAGCTTCGCCAGTGGAGCGTCTATCCCGTCCCGAACCAGCCGGCGAACACTGCCAGCGTAGTCCTTCTTCCACAGGGGATCCACCGGCAGCGGCACATCAACGGGCCATCCGGGCAAAGCGCTTGCAGGCAGCATCAAGGTATAACCGAGCGCTTCGTATCCATGGCATCTTCTTTCGAACATTCGAGAAAGCATTGGTACGTTCAGGTCCGCATAATCATAAACTCGCACTTCCCGTTTGCCGTCGTGAAGACGGTGGAGTCTGCCAGCATACTGAGCAATTGTGCCACGCCACGAAACGGGCAGCGTTAGGAACAATGTGTCTAGCCGAGGATCATCGAATCCTTCACCAACATATCGTCCGGTAGCCAGGATCAGGCACTTGGCGTCAGCCGACCGTTCTGCCAAGCGAGCACGATTATCGCGCAGAACTTTCTGACTCATTCCACCGTGCAAAACGACAACATCTGGAAACCATGGCGATAATCGTTGCGACAGCTGCTCAAGATGCTCAACCCTTTCGGTCAGCAACAAAGGCGAACGCCCTTCATTCAAAGCGCTTACAACGTCCGCACAGATCATTTGATTCCGCGCATCATCATTTCTTAGCGCATTATAGAGCTCCTGAAATTCCGTACGCGGATCCTCGGACCCGGTAATCGAATAGAATCCAGTCGGCCGAACTATTACCTGGTGAACAAACGGGCGAGCCGCCGCCTGCTTTTTTGCGTCTACCCGGTATCGTATCGGACCACATTGCATAAAGATGATCGGATGATGGCCGTCCTTGCGGGTAACAGTTGCCGACAGGCCCGTCAGAAACCGCGCTTTCGACTGACGTACGACCATTTCAAAGCTTGCCGCAGAAAGATGATGGCATTCATCGACGACTACGTGTCCATAGGCTTGGATGCGCTCGTCGACCACACCTTTGCGGACCAAGCTTTGGATTAGAGCAACATCCAGTACTCCAGTAAGTCTCTTTTTCCCACCACCCAGGCGCCCGATTGATTTTGCGGGCACATCTAGAAATGCTGACAAACGGTCGATCCATTGCTCGAGAAGTTGCTGGCGATGGACGAGAATCAGAGTGTTTACACGACGCTGGGCAATGAGCCAGGCGGCAACCACAGTTTTGCCAAAAGCGGTAGTGGCAGCTAACACACCCGTATCATGCTCGCGCATGGCCTCGGCGGCTGCCTTTTGCTCACCTCTTAACGTACCGTGGAACGACGCCTCGAGTGGAACACCAACGCAACGTTCATCGCGGAGAACTACTTTGATCTTCAGCTGTTTAAAAAGCTGTTCCACCTCATCGAGACAACCTCGTGGCAACGCCAGATGCTGCGGATACTCCGCAGCGCAATGGATAACCCTCGGTTTATCGTACGTTGGCAGTCGCATTGACTGCGCCCGGTAGAACTCCGGGTTTTGAAATGCAGCCACCCGCAGCAAACGATTCCGCAGCGTGGCGGGCAGGTTTTCCCGTGCAATATAGATTTGATCCGCCAGAACCAGATCCAGGCTCTCCGGCAAAGGCTCCAAAATGGCAAGTTCATGTCGGCGCGAAGATGAGCTGTTCCAAGGAGCATCATCATCTTCGGTTGCAACCATTTTTACCCCGATGATTCGCCCTGCAATCTCTGCTCCGTGAACCAAGAGTTCGACTCGCTGTCGGCTAACCTTAGGGAGAGCCGCCAAGAATGCCCATTGGTCAGGGTAAGGCTCGAATTGGCTGTCTAGAAACACTGTATTTCCAAGCTCTCGTGCCCGCTTCTGTAATGGCAACGCTATCAAATTCCCGAAGCCGCCCTTCGGCAAAGTGTCTTGATTTGGAAATAGCCGGTCATAGGAACCGAACCCGAGCTCCGGACGTCGCTCCATGGTCTCGGTCAAAAGAGATGAACCAAGCTTCCGTGCCAGGGTTGCCGGGATGGCTTGTTCGAAGAAGATCCAGACATGCCCGCCATTGCCCGAACGCGATCGTTCCAACGCGGCTGGCACATCTAGCCGGCGACAGTTCTCAAGAAAAGCGACGGTATCATCCTGCCAGTTTTCTCGGTCGAAATCGATGGCCAGAAAACAACAAGTCTCGTCCAAGAGCATCGGATAAACTCCCATCACGAACTCCTGTCTTTGTTCGGTCTGACCGGAAAGATGCCAGCGAATAACTTCGTCAGTCACTGGAAGAAATCGGCGATGAGCGCAATCGCTGCATCTAATCCTAGGCTTCTCGCAAACTCCGCGCACCCACTCATTGCCACATGCCGGTGAATACCCAGTTTTTCCAGTCGTTCGGCTTTCGAACCTGACAGGATACACATCAGGTCTTCCCCTAAACAGTGACCGAAACAATGCAATCTTCACTCTTGGCGGCGAATCTTGAGTGACCGCATCGATGTTCAGATAAAGATCGCCGGAGTTCTGCATCGCCGATTCGAGCCAAGCCTTGAACCCATTCTACCGGCACATAGAGGGCTCAATAACAGAGCCACTCGCAAGCTGACCGGAAAACGATGCACCCTAGTCCCTCATTGAACACACAGCAACCCAGTGATAGTTGTCGGGAAAAGTGGCTAAGAAGGATAAAAGCGTACTATGTGAATTCACGTAAAAACATACGTAAGTCGCTGATAATGAGCCATGCACCGTGTAGGAATCGAACCTACAACCCAGTGATTAAGAGTCACTTGCTCTGCCAATTGAGCTAACGGTGCGAAGAATTAGAGGAATCCAAAAGTAGAGGGAGAAGTGTGGGTTGCAAGCGAAATTCGAGGCGACGGGCTTGCAGGTCCCTTTCAGTGGACGGAGCGGACTTAGTCGAATTAGCTAGCGGCCGCAAGGGGTTGGATGCCGGTGCAGAAAAGGGCGAGACATTAGAGCTTGCTATCGTTAACGCAAGCATCGCGGGCACGCCTTTACGAATCGCCGTCGGAGGCGAATTTCAAAGTATGTCGACCTTCCGTCGTACCCGATACGCGATGAATCTCTCCGTTCTGTTCCTGATGAGCGCGGTTGTCTCGGCGCAGGCAGAACAGCGAACGCCATACACCGAAGCGGAACTGGAAAAAGCGGTACCGATGGGAATTCCCGGAGTACGGGCCTGGGGAGATGCGCCGCTTTCTGTGCTCAAAACCCAGATGGCTAACCTTGGTCCCCTGCTCACTGGGCAACCGATTTCGATGCTCGCACTCTCTGGAGGAGGTGAGCATGGCGCGTTCGGAGCTGGGTTACTCTCCGGCTGGAGCGAGAGCGGGCACCGTCCAACATTCGACATTGTGACCGGGGTTTCAACGGGAGCACTTATGTCTCCGTTCGCCTTTCTGGGATCGAAGTACGATGACCGGCTTAAGGCACTCTATACCCAGATGACGTTCCATAGCGTTTTTTCAGGGAATCCGTTCCTGGGACTATTCGGTCAAGGATTGTATAGCACAGCTCCTCTGCAACGGGTCGTGGCTAGTCAGGTCGACCAAAAGCTGCTCGCCGACATTGCTACCGCGTATCGTGAAGGAAGACGCCTCTTTGTTATCACCACTAATCTGGACGCTCAGCGGCCAGTGCTCTGGAACATGGGCGCTCTGGCGGCCAGCGGTCATCCGCAAGCCCTGGAATTGTTCCGTAAGGTATTGGTGGCTTCCGCTAGTGTAGCTGGCGCATTCGATCCCGTTTATATCGATGCAGAGGCGAATGGACACCATTTCAAAGAGATGCATGTGGACGGAGGAACTGCTTATCCACTATTCGCTGTGCCGGTACGACTATTGGCCGCGACCGGCCAAGGCGGTGAGCATAATGGCGGTCAAATCTATATTGTCATAAATAACAATCTTGATCCTGATTTTGCGGTTACTAAGCCAAAGACATTCAATATCGCAGCTCGCGCTTTCAACACCCTAGTAAAGAGCTCTTTCTACGACACTATCCTTAACTCGTATATCTTCGCCAAGGATGAGGGATACACTTTTAACCTGGCCTACATTCCTAACAGTTTTGGGGTCAAAAGCGTCGGTTTGGTGGACCAAAAATATATGCTCGCTTTGTTTGATTTAGGGCAGGCTCAGGGTGTCGAAGGAGGAGAGTGGCAACATACGCCGCCGCGGTTGTATAAGTGAGCTGGCGGAAGTGGGCGGCGCTGCATAAATCGTCCTCGTACTCGTCGTCTCGATTTGGGTGTTTGGGCCTGCGATGTGCGGAACTGCCGATTCCTACAGCGGACGCGCTAGGTAGCCAGACCTCGAACCCGCATGCAAAGACTTTCGAGGACGGGGACGACGACGAGTACGAGGACGATTTATACATCCTTCCATAGGCGCAGCCTATCGTCAGGATTCGAAAGAAATATTTCAACCTTGGTTTGGTTTGGCTGAGGTTTGGAGCAACAGAAAGCAGCCAATCAACGATTGGCTGCAAATAGCGGGGTCACGGATAGACGTCGGGAAACGCCGATACGCCACGAAGGCGTATCGGCGTGAGGGGTTTGCTACTTTGGTATAAGCTCGCTGACCAAAGAACGTTCTTCTGAAAGCTCTTTTACGGAGAGATCGATCTTTTGTCGGCTGAAATCGTTGACCGGAACGCCTTGGACAATCTCTTGGCCGCTGCCGGTGGTACGGATCGGGAACGACGACATCAAGCCTTTCTCAACGCCGTAGCTGCCGTCGGAACAGATGGCAACGCTGTACCAGTCACCTGCGGGCGTCGGCGTGACTAGCGTGCGAACGGTATCAACTGCCGCGTTCGCGGCGGATGCAGCGGAAGAAGCGCCTCGCGCTTTGATAATGGCAGCTCCCCGCTGTTGAACCGTAGGAATAAACGTTTCTTTGAACCAGGCCTCGTCTTTGATGACCTCAGTTGCCAATTTTCCTTCGATCTTCGCGTTGAAAAAATCCGGATACTGCGTCGATGAATGGTTACCCCAGATAGCTAGGTTGGTGACCTGGGAATTATGACTCCCGGCTTTGGCAGCCAACTGCGCTTTTGCTCGGTTTTCGTCTAAGCGCGTCATAGCAAACCAGCGGTCGCTGGGAACATCTTTCGCGTTGTTCATCGCGATCAGACAATTGGTGTTACAGGGGTTACCGACGACTAAAACGCGAACATCCGCAGCGGCATTCTTGGCGATGGCTTGTCCCTGGCCCGTGAAGATCTTTCCGTTAATGCCCAACAAATCTTTTCGTTCCATCCCCTGCTTGCGCGGAACACTTCCCACCAAGAGCGCCCAATTCACTCCGCGAAATCCTTCATCTAGATCAGCCGTCGGCACGATTCGCTGCAAGAGCGGAAAAGCACAGTCGTCCAGCTCCATAACTACCCCTTCCAGCGCGGGCAATACCGGTGGGATCTCGATGAGGTGAAGCTCGACGGGCTGATCCGATCCGAGCATTGACCCTGAAGCAATCCGGAAGAGAAGCGAATAGCCGATCTGACCTGCGGCGCCGGTCACGGCAATCTTGACGGGAGATTTCATGAGGAAAAATGGGAATGCTGGGGCGGGTTGTCAATGAAAGTGGCGGGCGAAAGCGCGGTGGCGTGAAAGTGGACAAATAGTGAACGGAGTGGACTTAGTAGACAGAGTGGACCGCCAACGGCCGGACGGCTTCACTTTGTCCACTCCGTCTACTAGGTCCACTCATGTTTACTGTTGTGCCCGATAGCATATAACTTGTATGCGTTCTGTTATGATATATGCTTCTTCCTTCGTGAGCAGACCTCCAAAATCACCGCCCAACGGCGACTCTCTCATCCCGCCGCATGGCGGGTATCGGAAGCTCAAAAGCTTCCAGATGGCGGAGCTTTGCTTTGATGTCACGGTGCGGTTTTGCGAACGCTACGTCGATAGGCGTAGCCGGACCCACGACCAGATGGTCCAGGCCGCCAGAAGCGGCACACAGAACATTGTCGAAGGCAGTGCCGCCAGCGGCACGTCGAAAAAGATCGAGATGAAGCTCACCGACACCGCGCGGTTCAGCCTGGAAGAGTTACGCCGGGATTACCAAGACTATCTTCGCCAACGCGGGCTAAAGGAATGGTCCTACAGTGAGCGCCTTCGGCAGGAACTCATCGATGCACGCTGTACTAGCGCGGAAGAAGTAGCGGACTGGGTCCGGGAAGTCCGTGTCCGACTCGGCACTAATGGCCGAAAACCCAGGTACGAAGAGATCGCGGCTAACGCGGCGCTCGTGCTGATTGCGGTGGCGTCCTCTCTCCTCGACCGCCAACTGGCGAGCCTTGCAAAACATTTCCTGGAAGACGGCGGGTTTACGGAGCGCATGTATCGCATGCGCAGACAGCGGCAAGAGCCGCCGCGTAACCCGCGCTAAGGGCTCGGCCCACTCTGTCCACCACGTCTACTCAGTCCACTTCGTCCACTGCATAGTTTCCCACCGAGTCGGCCCTCGTCCCGCGGCCTAGGGAAGGCAGCACTCCACGGGTTCCACCACGCAGACGAGCAGGAGCTCGTCCCTACCGGGTCTGCTACCCGCCCATCAACGCATCGACTTCTTTCCGGTAGGGCATCGATGGGGCGGTGCCGCGGCGGGTCACTGAGATTCCGGCGACTGCGCATCCAAAACGTACTGCCTCCACCAGGAGCTTTTTCTCAGCCAACGCAACGGCGAAACCTCCAGCGAACGCATCGCCTGCGCCCGTGGTTTCGACGATTTTGTCCACGGCAAACGCGGGAACATGTTCAGTTACTCCGGGTCCCTTCGCGAAAGCTCCTTTCTCGCCCAAGGTAATGACTACATTGCGGACTCCGAATGCGAGCAGCTCATCAGCGAGCTGTTCGATGTTTTTGAATTGATCCAGCGATTCTTTTCCAACCAGAGTTACTGCCTCGGTTTCATTCGGCGTTAAATAGTCGACCTTGGCTAGTACCTCCGGCGGTACTGATAAAGCGGGCGCCGGATTCAAGATGATGGGTACCCCGGCAGCATGCGCCAGTTCGATTCCGCGAACGGTTGGCGCCAGCGGCAGTTCGAGCTGAGTAAGGAAAATATCCGCGCTACCGATATCGGTCCGGGCGGCTTCCACTTCTTCGATGGTCAAGTTAGCGCAAGCGCCTTGGACGACGATGATCGAGTTTTCGTTAGTCTTCTCGTCGATGATGATCGTGGCCGTAGCGCTGGTTTCTTCCGGGTCCTCATAGATATGCGCAACGCTCATCCCCTGCTCCACGTAGAAACGCTTGGCCATCTCGCCGAAGGCGTCTTTACCAATCTTGGTGATCAAGCCCACGTCCGCCTCTAAGCGAGCCGCAGCCACGGCTTGGTTTGAACCTTTGCCACCAGGACCTAGCTTGAAGTAGTTACCCAGGATCGTTTCTCCCCATTTCGCCATTCGATCCGTCCGGCAAGCGAGATCGGTTACAAACGCTCCCAGAATACTGACTTTCGCTTTTGGCATACGGACGCCTAGAGGAGAACGCCTTTTTTAATAATCACACACCCGTAAGGACGTAGTTCGCCGGTGGCGACGATGGCAAAAGCTTTCTTTGCTCGCTCGTAGAAGGCGAATCGCTCGACCTTGGCCAACGGTGAAGATTTTCCCTCCCGTTTATCGATCACCGCTTGGAATTCCTTCTGTACATCCGGGATCTCGTCCGGTTTTCCCACCACCTCCATTCGCAAGGCTGGGTCATCAACGAACGAATCCAGCGGGATGAGCTGCAGAATTGCATCCAGCGCCGCCGGACCGCTAACGCCGTCAAGCCGGACAAGTCGCTGGGCCATAGAAACAGCGGGAAAATGGGCATCCACGACCACGATGTCATCGCCGTGACCCATCGAAGCTAAAGTATGCAACAACTCGGGGGTATGCAGGGAGGTGAGGTTTTTGAGCATGTTCTAGGGTTCAGTTCTAGGTTCTACGTTCCAAGTTCTAGGTTCCACGTTCTAGGTTTTAAGTTCTACGTTTTGGGGAAAGCAGAGTCCACGAGCTTTTGTTTTTTACGTTTCACGGCTCCATCTCCTAGCTCTTAGATTCCGGCTTCTAGCTCCTTCTTCATTTCACCGCTCCCATAGTCAACCCGCGCGTTAGATATTTCTGTAAAAAGGTAGCCAGAACCAAAGCCGGCAGGATGGCTATGAGCGCAATCGCGGAAATTTGTCCCCAAAGAATCTCGTGGCCGCCGGCAAACTGGGCGATCACCACGGGTAGCGGAGTGACGTTCGAACCACTGAAAATGACGGCGTAGGCGAAATCGTTCCAAGCGAAGATAAAGGTGAACAATGCCACCACCACTAAACCGGGAGCGGTCAATGGCAGAGCGATATTCCGAAAAATCTGGAAACGGGTGGCGCCGTCAACCTTGGCGGCTTCTTCGATCTCCTTGGGTAACTCTTCAATGAATCCCTTCAATATCCAGATCGCAAACGGCAGATTAAACACTGTATAACAAAGCACCAGCCCCGCATAAGAATCGACTAGTCCTACGAACCGGAAGATCACAAACAGAGGTAGGATGGTGGCGATGGGTGGAAACATCCGGATGGAAAGAATCCAGAAGGCCAAGTTCTTTTTTCCGACCTGGAACCGGGCGATGGCATAGGCAGCCGGAGCGCCCAACACCACCGAAATGGCCATAGAAAAGAACGCGATGGTGAAACTATCTATCAGCCCTTTCATTCCACCGCGGCGCAGTGAATCTGGGTAGTTCAACCATTCCGGGTTAGCTGGAACCCAAACTGGCGGCCGGGTAAAAAATTCACCTCGAGCTTTGAGGCTGCTGGCGATTATCCAAAATATTGGGAAGAGCAGCACCATCAACACCGCAAGAATAGCGAGCCACTTCAGGAGATCGATCGCGAAGCGTTTCGACATTAGTGGGCCCCCCTTCGGTTAACTAATCCCAAATAGCTTTTTGCCATGATCGTCACCAGAAGCAGCTGAATGAACGACATGGCCGAGGCGTAACTGGGATTGAAAAACTTAAACCCCTGAAGATAGGTCAAGAAAGTCAGCGTCTCGCTACTGTTGCCGGGTCCCCCTTGAGTCAGGATATAGACCAAATCAAAAGTTTTGAATAAGTCGACTCCCCGAAGCAAAATACCAACCCCGGCGACCGGTAGTACCAGCGGAAGCGTAATTCGCTGGAACATCGACCAGCCATGGGCACCGTCGAGGCGAGCTGCTTCTAATAGTTCCTGCGGCTGGCCTTGTAAGGCAGCCAAAATCACGAGCGCCAAAAACGGCGTCCATTGCCAGGTATCGGTAATAAATACGGAGAGTAACGCAGTCTGAGGCAAGGCTAACCAAGCCGGTCCTTTGATCCCAAGATGAGCCAATACGTCATTTAACGGGCCGTAAGAAGCATTGAAGATCATCCGGCCTTGCCAGCCAGCAACGACCGAAGAAATCACCGACGGAATCAAGATCGGACCGAGCACAAACGCTCGGAAGCGGTTTACGTGTAGAAGCAACCAGGCGATGAAGTAGCCAAACAAAGTCTGTGCAGCGACACCGGCCAAAACGAATCCCAGCGTGCGCCCCAACGCGGTCAAGAAACGCGAATCGTTGAAAAGGAGAGTCAGATAGTTATCCAGCCCGACCCAACGCATCGGTTGCGGGGTGCTGAATTGAAGATTCGTGAACGAAACCGCCAAAGAGAACAGCAAGGGCCCGATGGTCATCAAGAAAAGAAGGGCCACTGCCGGTCCGACCATCAGGCGGGCAAAGGTTCTTTCGTGACGTTGAGACCGGTCCATGGTCGCGTTTGGCGTTTGGGGTTTGGGGTTTTGGGGTTCGGCGTTCGGCGCTTACCGCGGGCAGTTTGTGCGGTGCGACGAAAATTCTCGGGCTCCAGTCAAATCAGTGGACGTAGTGGACCGAGTAGACGCAGTGGACGGCGCAGGCGGTTACGCCGATCCGCCCACACGCGTCTCCTAGCTCCTGGATTCTAGCTCCTATCTCCTTCTATTTAAGCAGCCCAGCGGCCCGGTAGCTTTCCAGAGCTGCGTTCCAGAACTTCTTCTGGGTGTCCGCTCCGAGACGCTGGGTAATCCCTTTCCAATCTTCGGCCACACCATCCAACGCGGTCTTCGGATCGGCTTCGCCAGATAAAGCCTTAGTGACCGCCACATCTAAGGCATCGATATATTGGGCGGCGCCAGGAATGTTGAGATCCGGATACCCGTTTTTCAGATTTTCTTCGACGGCAACTACGTATTCTTTAACCGAAGCTTCATCCGGGAATTTGTAGTGCGACGTATCGGTAAAATGGCTGAGCCGATAGGGATCCTGGCCGCTCCAGTTAGCCGCGACGGTGATTGCGCTTTTATCCAGAGACAAGTATTTCGCGACCCAATAAGCCGCCTCCTTATTTTTCGATTTAGCGGACACAGCTAAGACCCGGCCCACCGGCATAGGCGCTTTGTGCACGACTTTGCCATCCACCTCCGTGCCTGGCACCACGGCGAATCCGGCTTTCCCTACGATTTTGCTGAGTTGGGGATCCGCCGTCTTTTTGCCGACATCAGACCATTGCACCACCATGGCCAGATCGCCGTTTAGAAAAGCATTCTTCAGCTCTTCGTAGCCATAACTCAGCACATCGGGCGGACTGAATTTCAGTGTATCGACCATGTTTTGTAACCCGGCCACGGCTGCTTCCGTGTTGATTTGCGGATTCATGTTTTCATCAAAATAAATGCCACCCGAACTGCCAAATCGGGATAAGAACCAGCCGTAACTGAATCCGCGAGCCCCGTATTCTGCCGCGCCGTAGAACGGACGGCTTAACTTCTGGCCGGCTAAGGTATCCCCCGCTTTGCGGGTGAAGAATTCTGCAACCTGCAGCCAATCTTTCCAAGTAGCCGGCGGAGCCAGTTCGCGGCCATATTTCTTCTGGAAAGCTGCTTTCTCGTCGGGGTTATCGAAAAGGTCTTTGCGATAATAGAGTACGAGCACATCCCCGTCGTAGGGCAATGCGTAGGTCTTACCTTCCCACTTACAGTAGACCTCTCGATAAGGCGGCAGCACCTCGTCCATCTTGGGATCCCAGACGGCGGCCGGCTCCTTTTTCATGTAGTCGTCGAGCGGCGCCAGATAACCGTTCCCGGCGAAATCGCCGATATAGGACGGGTAAAAGATCACCATGTCATAATCCGAAGAACCGGCTACGAAGCTAGTTTTCAGCTTATCGTAAAGGCCGGTGAAGGTGGCCCCGACCTGTTTGATGGTGATGCCGGCTTTAGTAAAATCGTCGGCGTACTTGTTCAACGATTCCATGTTCTGACCGGCGTCGCCCACGACCGTGACCGTCACCTGATTAAACGAGGGTAAATCAGCCGCCGCGGCGGCAGAGGTCCAAACAATGGCGCCGAGACCGACAGCCAACAATTGAGCAGCACGTTTCATGAGAGGGAAAAGGGAAAACGCGAAAACGTAACATCGGGTGATCAACTCATGCAAACGATTGCGCGAAGCCTTTTTTTGGTAGGGCGAGGCTCGGCGAGCGCAGCCTCATTGCAAGCGACTAAGACTACACGTACCGACCGCCCTTTTAAAATCCCTCAGGCCGTTAGGGAAGCTCGCCCCACCAAGTTGAGGACGATTACGATTATGTACATCACACGAATTTGCCCAAAACAGTTGAATAGATCGCTATTTCAACCGAACCGGTCTTTCCGGTCGCGTCCAACGCCGAGCGGTAGCTTTCCAATTGCGGCAGATAGGTTTGTCGCAGTCTTTGGGCCAATGCATCCGGCGTCTCTGACTCAGCTGCCTGATTCGTTTTCCAGTCGATCACGATCATCTCATGAGACGGGCGTGCGATCATGAGATCGACAACTCCTTCATACCATTCGGCGGAAGTTTTCGGCCAAGAAAAAGGAAACTCGGCTTGAAACCAAGCGGCTCCGGCACAGAATCCGCGGAGCTTTTGGTTTGCGAGCAAAGCGGCAATCTCTTTCCTGGCTCGATCATCGTAAATCGTTGGCGGCTCAGCCTTGTGGGCATACTCCTCCCACTGGGCGTAATCAGCGCCCCAAGGAAACATCTCGATCCAGGTATGCCACCATCTTCCGTAATCGTAAGCACCTGCTGCTTCCGCAAACTGGAGATGGAGTACCGGAGAATCATCGGCTAACTGAAAAGGTCGCACCAGGTTGACAACGCCGGGAACATCGGGAACGCCGGGAGCGTCGGACGAGACGCCGGGCAAGCTGGGAACGTCGACAACTACTGCAGTCGAGTCGTCCCCTTCCCGTTCTGCCGGGGCTCCTTCTTCGCTAAAGCTATGGCGCACAAGCAGGATTTCATCCGCGAAAGGAAGGTCGATTTCCTTGTCGGATATGACCTCGGTAAAAGCGGTTCCTTGCTTGCCCGGTTTATATTCGCCGTCCGGCGTCGGCACAACGATCCCGTGTTTTGCTCGAGTCAGCATGACATAGAGCAAACGTTTTATATTAGCCTTTTCGGCTTCCTCGTCGCGGGCTGCGCGGTCGCTCACGTTGGACCAGACAACCTGGTTGACCTCCAGGTTTTGGACTCGGGGATAAGGTTGGCTAGGACTCGAAAACTTCTTTCTGAGGCCAATAGGAATCACCCAGTCCCACTCCAGGCCTTTAGCAGAAAAGATGGTGATGAGCTCAACCCCTTTTGCAGGAGCTTTGGTAGGCTCAGCCGAGTCTTGCAACCAAACCAACAATTCTTCCAGGAATTGTTCCAAGCTCAAGCCACGTTCATCCCCCCGGGCTGCTTCCCAACGCAGTTGATCGAGTCCAACCGTGGCTTCACCGACGGCAATGAGCCGATCCATTACCTGAACCCGTTCCAGCAAACGATCTACAAAGTACAATAATGAGCCCGCTTCCTGGCAAAGTCTGCGCGACTCGCTTAAAAGCTTTTCCGCTTCGCGATACGTGGGGCCCGGATCTGCTATTCCTCTGGCCGCCCGTAACAGGTCGGTATCCGCGACCCCGAAGATTTCTCTCAGGACCCCATAACGTTCGAACTTATCCCATGGATTGATCAGCGTATAAATCAGCGATACCGGCCAAGCGAAAGCAGCGATACCGGACCGGGAAACTTTTGGCCGAAAAAAGCTAAACGGGACTCGATACTTTTTTAGCGCGTCGCCGGCGATGATCAACCAATCGTGCCGGGGCGCGATGATGGCCAGATCACTCCAGGAACCGGCGCCTAGACCGGCAGGCCCTACTCGGGCTAACCATTCACCCACGGCTTCGCATTCTACTAACAAAGGCTCGATTTCATCTTCACTATCTATGGGTTGTCCAGGATTGAACAACAGCCGGCCGACCGAGCCTTGCGGCGCTCCAGCTTGAGCCGCCAGATCGTCCAATGGCATTTCTTCAACTTCGTGGGAGGCGAACAACTCGTTGATCCGGCGGGCTACCGTTTCTGCGCATCGATACGTGACATTGAAACGGAGCAATTCACCCCCATCGCCATCCCCGAAATATTTACACAGCTTGGGAAACCGGCCGGTCATACCCCTCTCAAAAATGGTTTGCCGGGGATCGCCCACTAAACAAAATCTGCCTGCAATTGGAGGTTTCCCGGCATCAGGCCAGCTCCCGAACCGCTCGTTTTGCGGCCTAGTTAGTTCCACGAAAATCTGGAACATGCGCGAGTCGGTATCCTGCGCTTCATCGACAATCACGATAAATTCACGACCCCGTAATTGATCAAGTATATCCGACTGTTGTAACAGCTCGAGGCAAACGTCGATCTGATTGTTAAAGCTTAGACTACCTTCTTGCAGACAGCGGCTACGAAAACTCCTGGCCAAACGATCGGCAAACCACTCAGCGGCTTCCTGGAGCCACTTTATCAGCGGCGCCATATCCTGTTTAAAGGCCTCGATCAGTTTTCCCCGGGTGCTGTCACAAACCGGCAAAAGGCTAAACCCGGCATCGGCCGACATCGTAGCGGCAAATGCATCTAGCGAGGCAATCGTTCTTTTTTTGACGTCTTCGGATCTTTTATTGTTAAGAATGACCGCTCTGGTCCCGGCGCCATCCGGAATCGGCATTCGTTTAGCCGGCGCGCTTCGCGGCAGGCTCGGCCGAAACCTTTTGGCGATGTATAACAGATCGGACAGCGTGCAGACTCTCAGCAGAGAGCGAGTGACCGGATGCTGCAGCAATTCATTCAGCTCCTTGGAATCGGTCACAAACGTTTCCCAAAGCACGTTCTGTTCGTCTTCGGTCGGTACACGTGGCTGTTCCGGAATGAGGAGTCGGCTGCGAAACTCCCGGATCAAATTGAAACAGAAACCGTGGATAGTGCCGAAATAGGCTTGTTCCAGGGCTCGCAAATAGTCGAGTGCATCCGTTTCGGATGCAGTGCGTAACAACTTCTGCCGGGAACGACTCTTAAACTCGATGGCGGCGCTTTTCGTGTAGGTAACTACGACCAGGCGCCGCAATGCATTTCGATCACGGATTGCTAACCGGCAAATTCGTTCCACAATGGCGGTGGTCTTGCCGGATCCTGCTCCTGCGACGACGCAGAAGTTCTTGTCGAGCTCCGAGTGGAAACGGTCTCTGGCAGCCTGGTCTTCGGCGATGCTCATGGGTGTGGCGGGTTTCCTGGCTGATCGTACTCCCGCCTACGCAAGCTTCGTCCGTGGCTAAGACTATGGCGGACAAGACGGCGCGGCTGGCGGTACTTGTCGTCGTCCTCGCCCGCCCCGAAGGGGCGCAAGAGAATAGCCCACGGTTTTAACCCTGGATACCGCGTCATACAGCCATGTGGCCTGAAGGGGCACCAGAGTCGGTGTACGTCGTCAGATTCGCGAATGTTATTTCCCGCACCAATTCGGTCCGGCGCCACTTCCAGGGCGCATCCAATGGCAAACCGATACCCAGGGTTAAAACCCTGGGCTATTCTGTTATGCCCCTGCGGGGCGGTAATTTGCCACGCCGCCTTCAAAGTTCGCGTCCTCATCCTTAACCTCCCTTAATCTCCTCGACCAACAATGCCCGTTTCCTCCGTAAGACCCAGACGGGAATCGTCAGCGTTGCTAACGGTAGAGCCTCATTGATGGCGAATTCCTGTCGCAATAACGGTGCATGTCCGAAACACTGGGTCTCTTGCATCCAAGACAATTCGTTCAACTTCGCAATGATCTCGTCAGCTTTGTTAGTAAGATCTAATTCTTTCGCGGCGGCCGGCGTGAACACAAATTGACCGCAATGCGCTGCGCCCATCTCTTTGGCTAACAAGGTGTAGGCGATGATCTGGAAACCTTCGCCAGTATCCGCGTTCAAGCGCCGAATTGAATTCGTGGTTTTGAAGTCGATTATGACAATGTCAGCGCCATCGATGTGGTCAACATTGGCTAATAAAAGATCAAAGCGGCCTTTTAAAAATAATTGCAGCTCGGGCACCATTTTATCGCCCGAAGAATATTCCGAAATTCCGTAAGGAAAATCTACCAACCGATCCACTACCTTCTGCGACATGCCTTCAACCAGGTGAGCCGCTTTGGCGATTACCGATTGCCACCACGCGTCCTCCCGCGGCAAATTCCAGCCCAGCGCAATCTTAGTGATGTAACGATAAGCATTCGCGCCGCTGCTTTGTTTCAATTCGGGACTCTGCCGCAAATCTCCCATACCTTCCTTAAATAGATCCCCTAACGGATGACGCAGAATGACCTTCATCAGGTCATGAAGGGTAACACCTAAAGTCCTCCGGCCATCTCGTTCAAAGCGTCGATCCCACGTCCGTCTGACACCGAACAATTGTCTAAGGGCGAAGGTGCCGGGCGCCGAAATCGCTCTTTGCAGGTCCGATGCCGGCCAGGCGTCGGCCTTCAGATCGAGGCTACTAAAGTTAAACAGATACTCATCGAAACCGCGCTCCGGATCGCATCGGTCCTGGCGAATCTTTCCCAGTTGTGGAAACAGATTTACGGCCTCGATGGCTGGCGGTTCAAACAAGTTCGGCACAGCACCAAGGCTGTGTTCGAGAAACGTTATAAACCGGTTCGCGTCTACTTCTTCACCGCTCTCTTCCTTCTCATATCCGCAAACCGTCACAGAAGAATGGGCATGCTGGATTAATTGGAGGATGGCATCTTCCCGAAGCAATGCATGATCCTGAATCGTGGGCAGCAGGAATCCACCATCCCGCGTCTGAGCTCTGAATTCCTGGCTGAGCAGCGAATCCTGTTCAACTGCACGTGTCCAGAGATCGCCGATCCCATCCACCAAGATCACCGCGTCCCAGCTAGTCGCATGCAATTGTTCCGGGGTACTCACTACAACTGGGGCGTAGCGGTGTGAGGCACCTCGATGCCCAACCCGGCTCGGTGCAGAAAGCGAATCGGAAACAAACTGGAGAAACAGGCCCGATGAAATAGAGAGGTCTCCCAGCGCGTTGCCGATTTCGTCCCAATTCGGTTGTAACGGTTCGAGCGAGATCCGCACTGAGCGAAAGAAAGATCGATATTGGTTTAGAAATTCCTGAAACCGGATCAGCGTTTCAGACCATTTAGCATCAAGCTGTTTCCAGGATCCGTTTCGCGGCCAGTCCGGCCCAAATTCCACTATTTCCCGGAGCCAGAGGTAGCCGCTGTCGGCAGACTTCGTCCCGTCTCCCCCTTTAGCTTCCTCGGGCAGGTTAGTTACGTCGGACAGGCCGGGTAGGAGCTCCGCGACTAGGCGTGTCTGTCGCTTATCAAACTGTTTCAATAGATAGTCGCGAAAGCGTCCGTAGCTCTCCGGCCCATGCGCAAGCAAACCGAATAGATGCAGCAACTTTTCCGGAGTTCGCGGACCAGCAACCCAATCCGCTAACCAGCGATGAACCCTTTCTGAGAAAGCCAGAATCGCGTTTGAGCGAAACTCGTCGCTTACCGGAATTCCGGCTGCGATCAATGCCTCCACGATGGCCGCGCCGGATGGTGAGTTTTGAGGGATGGCAACGGCGAGGTCGCGATGACCAGCATTGAACTCCTGTTGCACGACCGCTACAACGGCCCGGATCTGGTCCGACCAACGAACGGATCTAACCACCCGCGGAACCGTCTCCGGCGCTCGGGTCGGATAAACAAACTGACTAACCACGTCCTCATAAGGCCGGGCCTTACCTTCGCTGGCGGCCACCGTGACTGTCGCGGGCAAACTATTCTCAAGGCGCTCAACCCAACGCATGAAAATATCCTGGGCCACTAACGGTTGGACGACCCAGAAACGGGCTCTCTCTGACGCGAACACCGCAGCCGAGATAAGCGCCTGTTGATCCAGGGACTCGGCATCCAGTCCGAAGAGCCCGAGCCGTAGCCCCGGAATCCGCACCTTCTTTTCGAGCAAGGTCTGGTCCACCCGCGGACGCCAAAGTAACGAATCGATAATCGAGCGCACCGCCGGCCGAAGAGTCTGTGTCACGTGGAGTGCATTCAAAGCCGCATCAGGGCCGAACCTGTCTAACCAGCCGCAGGCTGCCAGCTTATCCATGGCATCGAGCAGTTGTCCGGCATAGGCGGACGCTGCTTCCGGCTCCGTCATGTTTGCGCGCAGGATGAGGCTCAACGTCTCCCGCCCAAAAGAAGGAGTTGGTAGATCAGCTCGCAAACACAGCTCACGCCGAAGCCGCCGCAGGTCGAGAAACCGGACGCCCATCAAGGTCTTGCTCTCTTCCAGAAAACGCCGGCGTAACCAATTGGCTTGCACAAATGAGCGGCAAACCATCCAGACTTTTTGACCGGACAACGCGGCTTCAGATCCTCTTTCTAACCAATCGCGCAGGCCATCCGCCCAGGCGTCATCGACGTGGTTAAAGAGCTGAATGGAAACGTGGTTCGGCACAGGGGTTAGATAATCAATGCCCCGACGGGGCAAGCTTCGAATCGAAATCTTTTCGGGGAC
Organism: Verrucomicrobiota bacterium; assembly: GCA_019239825.1. GTDB lineage: Bacteria > Verrucomicrobiota > Verrucomicrobiia > Chthoniobacterales > JAFAMB01 > JAFAVN01. The sequence goes on from JAFAZK010000189.1 coordinate 19,530, forward strand.
TCGGCAAAAAAGACTGCGGCTCCGACTTCGCTTCTTGTAGCGGAGGTTTAGCCGATGCTTCGGATGCTACGTCGGACAAGTCGACCATCATCCGGCCAAATGAGCCAGTGGTACCGCATAGCAAGCGGCTTTGTTCAAATTGATGGGTTGTGCCGGAGCCTCGCCCCACCAAAGTGCGATTACGCTCCATAGAAATACTTCCGCACGATTTCATCGTCGCGAGTGCGACGGAGATGATATTCATCGGTGAATTCGTTGCGATCCCGGAACCCCATCCGTAAAGCAAGTTTGGTTTGCTCTGAGTCCGCCACCGGCAGACTGGAAACGGATTGGTTGTTCGCTCGGCGCAAGATCGATTCGATTCGTCGATAGAAGAGATAATCGTTCGCTAACGTCTCTGACTCGTCGTTCCTTAACTGCCCACCGACAAGCTCAAGGGCCTTCAGGGTATTCGGTTCGCGAACCCCGCGCTCGATTTCGAGCGATTGTACCAGGAATTCGATGGCGATCAATCCGCCACGGCCGGTCTTGAACTCCGGCCAGTCACCTCCCTTGGCTCGTTCTTTCACAATGCGTTCGTACATAGCAGCAATTTCCGCCTTGGTATTGGATCTGGTTCGGAGCCGTTCCCAGGCCCTGGTAATCAGCCTGTTCACTTCCACCTGTTCGGGACCGGAAATCACGCGTGCCTTGGTCAAAGCCTGGTGTTCCCAGGTTTGCGCTCGTCCATTGAAATAGGACTCATAGGCACCGAGAGTAACTACTAACATACCGTTGTCTCCCTCCGGCCGTAACCGAGTATCGATGGGAAAAACCCGGCTGGCATTGGTCGTCGCGCTAAGCGCCGCAATCCATTGTCCTGCCGGTCCCGGTTCCTCTCCAATAAAGACCACATCCAAATCCGCGCCATAAAGCAGTTCTTGGCCACCGAATTTTCCCAAAGCCACGATCGTGAGCCGGTCTGCACCCGGAATGCTTTCCTGGCAGAACCGGACGCACGCATCCGCCAAGTTTGTCATCTCGGTCTGCAGTTCGCCGAGCGAGGTAACACCTAAGATATCGCGGAGCAAGATTCGTAATACCTCCGACTCCCGGAAAGATCTAACCCATTCTAAAGGCGCCAACTGCTCGGGATTGGCCTGCAGAGCGGCCATATAGTCAGCGGCACTGGTCGTCAGGTCCAATGCCCTGCCTCGAGCGATTTCTTCGATCAGCTCCGGACGCCGGATGGCCAACTCGCTAAAGGCCGCACTGGCATCGAATAACCGCACTAACAACTCCAGCAATCTTGGGTTGGCCAACAACGTCTCGAACAGAAGTCCACGGATCCCATAGGCGTCCACGAAGCGAACAAAACGGCTCAGGGCTGCGTCTGGATCCGCCATCCGCGCGAGCCAGCGTAATAGCTCCGGTTCCAGTTTTGCGTACAGACGCCGGGTACGCGCCGATACATGCATATCGCTGGGACCGGCCTCCAGTCGCTCCAGGGTTTTGCCGGCCTCGACCGGTTGCGCGAAAAATTCTCGCGCATGTTTTTCGGCAACTTCACCTGACCGCCGTTGCAGCAAGCGGTCAAAAATTACTCGTACAGTGAAGGTCTGTTCGCCGTACTGTTGGTCAAACGCTTCAACCGAATCCAGTCCCATGCTCTTCGCTAAAAGAAACCGGTCCTCGCTTTTGGCCGGCAAGGTGTGGGTTTGCTGCTCTCGCACAATCTGCAGACGGTGTTCGACCGCGCGGAGGAACACGTAGGCCGATCGAAGTGCATCGACCTCTTTTCGCGGCATAATCTCGAGCTCAGCCAAAGCGCTCAGCGCTTCCAGGGTGTTGCGTTCCTGCAAAAAAGCATGGCGAGCTCCATGCAAGACTTGCAGAGTCTGAACGACAAACTCGACTTCCCGGATCCCGCCGAACCCGAGCTTCACGTTCCGATAGAGATCGTCAGCATCTAATAAATCACGTTCGATCCGCTCCTTCAGAGCCGAGATCTCGGTCACTAACTCATCCGATACCGCCTTCGGAAAGATAAACGGTTGCAGCCGATGCTCGAATTCGTACAGCAGTTCTCGGTCGCCCGCGACCCCTCTCGCTTTGATCAACGCCATCCGTTCCCAGGTTTCGCCATAACCTGCGTAATAGTTTTCAGTGCTAGCTAACCCCCGCACCAAAGGTCCCGAGCTGCCTTCTGGCCGTAGCCGCAAATCAATGCGGAAGAGCGCGTTACCCCTCTCCGCAAACTCGCTCACGATCTTTTCCGCCAACCGCGTAAAGAACTCATGATAACTGAACCGCGGATTAATGAAGCCTTCGTCGCCGTATAAAAAAATAAGATCGATATCCGAGCTATAATTTAACTCCCGGCCGCCAAGCTTCCCCATCCCTAACACACCGAAACCAGTTTGAGGCGAACCCCAGCGATTACTCGAGGTCGTCAAACTCGTGCGATAGACCTGGCGGACACAGCGTTCGGCAATCTCCGTGATGTCACGCGTGGTCTCAACGAAGCCAGCTAACCCGCTTATCTCCCGAAAGGCCACTCGCAGCAACTCTTGCGATTTCCATGCTCGCAAAGATTCGAAATCAGGGTCTGATCCTTCACGATCTCTCCCTTGCCGCTCCGCCTTCTTGAAATCGAGCACATCGGGAGCGGTCAGCCAAAGCAGGAGATCCGGAGATCGGTGGATCTTCTCGAATGAGACCGGCGAGAAACAGAGAAAATTGAGAAGATCGACACCTTCGCTTGGCGACCGGCGCAAGACGGACTCGAGATCAGCAGAGAACTCTGCCAACCTGGCCAGTATTTCGCCGGCCAGTTCCGGATTCCAACACTGCGCGGAGAGTCTCTGAGTCCACGGCAAACTACCGCTCATCTCGTGTCCTGCTCCATAGATAGCATGGCTTTCATTCCAATCAAAACCGGCCGCCACCTATAGGTCTCAACCTAAGCGACGCAGCAACAGAAAGTGGGCGACCACGAGCCATTTAGGAAGGAGCCGCATTCCGCTTTCTCTTACCCCAAGACGATCCACCAAAGTGTGGTGCCTTTCGTCCAAATGCTGTTGTTCGCTGCGGCTGACGCCTGTGGGCGGCTGCCGGACCCATGAGGCAAACTGGAGTCCTTTGAACCTACCGATGAGTTCCCATGTCGACTACACAAGTCAGGTTCGCCAGATCTGTCGCTTCGAGGCACCGGTCAAGTCAACCACGCAAATAGACCTCTTGGATCCCGCCTACGCGGGACCGTTATCGAATCGCTTACGCCGCGCTTTTTGTCGTGCTTTGCGAAGAATCCGGCGTTCGGATCGGCTAAGCCGATCCATGCCCACGGTATGAATTTTGTCCAATATAGGATCAACAAATTCCGTCACATATTGCCGGGCGGGCATACGAGCGATTTGCTTCCTCCTTATTAGCCAGTTCCGAAATATCGCTTCGCCCGGAAGCTGTTTTCCGAACCCGAGCAAACGGATATAGAGCCAACCAATACCGGCTCCGAGCAGGTTGGCGTAAGGGGAAGTGTGACCAAACGGGAACCACGCTAGCAGCCAGCTGGCAAATAGAACAGCGAGCAAGCCGACTCCCAGAAATCGATAGCGTACGCCTATTCTAAAGTAGGGCACCGAAAGCTGGCACTCCGGCAATGCCTCGGCGAGGGCTACAGCTATAGCAAAAACGCCGGGCCAAGCACCAAGCAGTTGTGCCGCCGGTGAATGGAGCACGGCAGCTAAACCGGGCAACACGGTCGCGCTCCCAATTAAGAGCGAGAACTGTTTCCGGCCGATAATATTCTCAAGTTCGCGTCCGACGCTCATCAGGCCGATCACCAGACACATGCTCCCCAGGGGGTTGTCGAGCTCGCCTAGAAAAGGGTAGGTCAAGAATTGCCAGAGACAGCCCCCTAAGAGTCCACTGCGGCTAAGTCCCAGCCAAGGTTCGATCTGTCCAGGGCCCCAAAAAGAGCAGATCCACTGCAGTGCGTAGCCGCATACGATAGTAAACGCCAATGCGGTGCTTACCGGATATCGGTTTCCCTGGCGGAACAGGTTGGGAAGCTCGTACAGCTGACGCATGTCGTTTAGAGTTTGGCGATTTATCGGTAGGAAAGCAGGGTCTGGGCCAGAAACGGTTCAGTGTTCACCGTTGGGCGCCCTTAGTCAGGGGCATGTCGTGGTTCTTGGCTCTGCAATCGGATAGGCCCTTATATGGGTTATAGGACCTATATTGACCGACGAGCGAACTGCAAACCGCGCATCGGGAACGGCAAACTGCAAAGCGCTTAGCCCGCGACGATCTGCAATTTCTTCGGGGCAATTTGAAACAGGACCGGGGTAGAGCCGGCTACATCGCCGTCGAGCTCTAAGGGGACAGGCTCTTCGCTAACGACTTGAACCGAAGGGACTTGGCGGTATTCGATATCGGGCAGACCGGTGTGGTTCCCGATGAGCACTCCCTGCAAATATCGGAAGATGTCGAGATAGCTCTGGTTTTTGAAAATCATCACATCGAGCAAGCCATCGTCGTTTCTTGCGTCCTGGAATAGCGAAAAAGGCCCTCCGTAAAAGCGGCCGTTGCCGATCAGGACAAAACACCCGGTACTTTCAGAATGGTCTTCGAACTTAAGGCAAAGGGTTGGCGCCGGACGGCCAATCACCTTGGCAGCGGACAGCAGATAGCTCACCGGCCCGATGGTCTTTCGCATTTGCAAATCGGTCGCCTGAACGGTCATCGCGTCTAGACCGACTCCGGCCAATTGGACGAAGTAGTTCTGATTGGCCGACACCAAATCCACGGCTCTCGGGCGCCCCGACTGGATCATCTCCCAACATTTCTTGAGCTGTGACGAACGTATCCCGAGTTCGTAGGCGAAAACGTTCATCGTCCCCAGGGGAAGGACACTCAGCAGTACATCAGCCGTCCCGGCGCCGTTGATGACACCGTTAACCGTGCCGTCCCCCCCGGCAGCGATAATGTGGTCATATCCTTGGTTTATCACGGCAGCAGCCAGCTCCTGGATTGAATCTGCCGCCGCAGCGGCGAAAATTGGGGCCGTACCTGCCAATTCCTTGAGCTCTGCGTAGAGAGAAGTCGCTTTGCCGCCTCTTGCAGCAGGGTTGAAAATTATACACAGCTTCCGCTTGTCCATTGGTAACGTTGGACTTAATTATAGCGGCTTGGCGGCTGTGAGTCGTTTGAAACGTGCTATTCGGATTGCGTTATTCCTTGTACTGGGAGTAATCGGCTGCTTCGGCGTCGCTTTACTCGCCATCAACCTGTACATTCAATCGCCGGGCATCCAGCGGGAGCTACGTGAGTCAGTCAGCGAAAGCTTGGATCTCCCGATCGATGTCTTCCGCATCACATTCACACCCTGGGGAGGGCTAAACCTGGAATCTGTTACCGTCGGGAAACCTGGTACGTCGTCTCCACTGCTACAGGCCAAAAATCTCCGAGTCCGCTGCGATTACAACGCGTTTTTCCGCCGCAAGATCATTGTTCGAGAGATCCTGCTGCAGCATGTCGATATCACGATCCCGATGGGATCGACCGAAAACGGGTCTTTGCTAGCTCAGGAAAAGAAAAGCGCCCGCTCGGCGTCCGCCGCTTCCCAACCGTCGCCTAACCAGCCGGCAGTCCAAACCGCGGCTGCTTCACCGTCGCCAACGGCGCGCGAGGATGCGCACCCTCCTCTATCGCCGCTAGTGCAGCAAACCCCCACTCTCCGTGACACCTTGAGCCGGCGGTTCTGGGTAGAGATTCAAAAATTCAAGCTCCGGGACGCCTCGATCACCGTTGTACACGCGGATGGCTCAAGCGTGGCTCTAGTTCAAGGCCTTGATTGCATTCTGAACTTCCGGCATGGGGATTATCTTGGTCGCGCCCACGCGGAAAGCGCCCTGGTAGTGGACTCGATCCAGATCAATGATATCGGCGCGCCCGTAAAATTTCAGGGGGGTGTCCTTACCCTGAATGAAATCAGCGCCAGCGTGGCCGGCGGTGAATTGAATGGCGAACTGACGATCGATTTTAATAAGCCGGGTGTCGATTATCGCTTACAGCTCCACGCCGTTGGAATCGATCTCAACGAAGTCGCCAGCCGGACCAACAATTTCTTGGATCGGGCCCATGGCTCCCTAGAAGGAACATTCGAGCTCTCGGGGTCTGTACGAGACCCGTCCAAACTCGCTGGCCTTGGCACGCTCGAGATTAAGTCTGCCTATCTGGATCAATATCCATTAATGCAAGAAATCGGTCGTTGGACCCAAATTGACGAGTTACAGCGGTTAGACCTGGAACGCGCCGTTTCAAATTTCCGGGTAGCCGGCCCGAATATTCAGGTCGATTCGATCCGTTTGGTGTCCAAGAATTGCCAGATCACCCTGAATGGCCAAGTTGAAGACGCTCACCGGCTGGCTTTGGACGGCCGGCTGACGGTCAGCCAGTTCCTAAGCCAGAAGATCCCCAACGAGCTCGAGGACAATTTCCAACCGGGGACCGACGGCCATAGCCGTTACCTTGACTTTCACGTTTCGGGTTCGCTGGTGCGCCCCGAGAGCAACCTTTTTGAAAAGATCATCGGCGACCGTCGCAAGCTCTGGCAACGCCTATTGCACGGTAGCCGACCCACGCCCACCGGAGCGCCTGCTTCGGAGTGAGTAACGCCGGGAACGCGCGGGAACGCCGGGAACGGAAAAAACGTGCTCAATCGCCGAGAAATGGCGCCAAGTGGAAAACTGACGTTGTCGGAAAACCAGGCTAACCGCTCATGAGATCCGCTACCGTTCCCGCTCGTTCCCGGCGCTCCCGGCGCTCAAAAGGTTACTCATGCGCGTAATCTCAGGCTCCGCCGGTGGCATACCTCTTCGGATTCCGAGTCACGATCTGCGCCCTACGATGGAGATGGTACGCGGCGCGATCTTTTCGGCGCTGGGCGAAAGAGTGATCGAGGCTCGCGTGCTCGATCTGTTCTCAGGAAGCGGCGCTTTCGGCATCGAGGCCTTAAGCCGCGGAGCAGCCGCAGCGACCTTTGTGGATGATCATCCAAAGGCGATTGCTGCGATCAAAGCGAACCTGGAAAAGACCCGCCTCGAGGCCGCGGTGGTTCGTTCCGATGTTTTTCGCTTCCTGGAAAAGACGGATCAAACGTTCGATCTCATTTTCGCCGACCCGCCCTATGCGAAACATCCCAGAGACCCCGACCTTGCAGCGGAGCTTATTGCCTCGAATGCGCTCAAGAACCACCTCCTAGAGGATGGCCTCCTTGTGCTCGAGAAGACGTCCGGCAATCTCTCTGTCGAAGCTCATGGCTGGGCCGCTATCCGTGACAAAACCTACGGCTCGACCCAAATCCTTTTCCTAACCGCGAATAGACGTGGAGAGCAACCGCGAATGGACGCGAATGAACACGAATAGAGCAAAGCCGCAGATTACGCAGGTTCCGATCCTAGGTAGGGTAGCGTTGTGGGGTTAAAGGAACACACACCCTGCAGGAAAGATCTGTAACCTTATATGGCGCTCCCAAACCCCGAACCGAAATCTGCGTAATCTGCGGATTTTTACCTGCCTCGGCTGCCGGAAGTTTCGCTCATACGGCGTAGGCAAGTTTCTTGGGGCAGCGCCCCCTATCTGTGTAAATCTGCTTTCATCTGCGGTTGGTTTGTCTTTATTCGCGTCCATTCGCGGTTAAGATTCGTGTTCTTTCGCGGTTTGGCTCCGGATGCTTTTGTTTCTCTATAATCTGCTGCTGCCTCTTTTCTTATTGGTCTCCCTTCCGTTTTACCTCCGGCGGATGATCCGGCGTGGCGGATATGCCCGGAACTTCTTTCAGCGGTTTGGCTTTTTTTCGCATCGGTTACGTTCAGAGCTTGGCCAGGGCGAATGGAGTTGGATACGTGCCGTCAGTGTCGGCGAAGTCTTAGTCGCCATCCGGTTAATCGAAGAAATGCGCCGGCAAGATCCTAGCTTTAGGGCAGTGGTCTCAACCACCACTTCGACCGGCTACCAATTGGCGCTGGATCGAACTCCAGAGGGGAGCCGGGTCATCTATAGCCCGATTGATTTTTATCCACTCCTGCGCCCGATTTGGCGGCTCATCCGGCCCCAAACGGCTATCTTGATTGATTCCGATCTATGGCCCAGTTTCTTGGCGGTCGCGAAACAGGAAAGAACCCCAATTTTCTTGGCGAATGCGCGGCTTTCGCCCAGATCAGAAGCTCGGTACCTGCGGTTTCGAAGGTTAACGAAGCCCCTGTTCTGGGACCGGTTGAGCGCGATCTTAAGCCAGGACCCGCACGACGGCCAACGCTGGATGCGCCTCGGCCTGCGGTCAGAGCAGGTCGTTCTCACCGGCAGCATCAAATATGATACCACTGACGCGCCGGCTAACTGCCGCTTCGTCGATTGGCTGCAACAGCAGGGCATTGCACCAGGACGTCCCTGCTTGCTCGGTGGCAGCCTCCACGCAGGCGAAGAGGCGCTTTTGATCCAAGCCTTTCGAAACCTATTGCCAAAATTTCCCGACTTGTTCCTCATCCTGGTTCCTCGTCATTTTGAACGCACCCCGGACGTTGAGAAAATCCTGCGAGACGCAGCCATCCCATATACACGCCGCTCTGAACCGAACTTCGAAGAAAAGCCATCTGTACTGATCGTCGACTCTACCGGGGAGCTGAATGATTGGTATCAAACGGCGTCTGTCGTCGTCATCGGTAAGAGCTTTACCGGTGTGGGTGGCCAGAATCCCGTAGAACCGCTCCTCGCACGTAAACCCGTTGTTTGCGGGCCACATATGGAGAATTTTAAGTTCTTAGTTGAAGAACTTGTAAGAGAAAAAGGAGTCATACAGTTGGCTGACGAGTCGGGTCTGACGGTGGCCGTGGACCAGCTCCTCACTAATTCGAAGGCCGCTTCCGAACTGGTGGCAAATTCCGATCGCGTATTAGCCCAGCATCGCGGCGCCACCGCAAGGGCCGCCAAGTTCATTTTGGAACGCCGGGAGCGCGAGAGAACGAGCGGGAACGAGCGATAGCGCCGGGAACAGGCGTGAACCAACATTTCACCACAAAGACACAAAGGCCACAAAATATAGAGGACCAAACCTTTGTCTTCCTTCGTGCTCTTTGTGCCTTTGTGGTGAAATCCGTTTTGAGCGCATTCGGCGTTTATTTTCGCTTGCAGACTCGCCGGTTGATGCAACCGTATCCGCTCTCATTTTGAGACCCTATCGTCCAGTGGCCTAGGACACTCCCCTTTCACGGGAGTAACAGGGGTTCGAATCCCCTTAGGGTCGTACTTTTATAAGCCACTGGAAATAAGGGCATTACGAATTAAGGTTAAGGCGAAGATGGCAGAGGGCTTGCAACAGTGCTTATATGTTCGTCTATGTCCGCACTTGATGGCGATAATTAGACGCTTTTGCGACGCACGTCTATGCCCCTCAGGCTAGAGACCCTTTCGAACAGGGGGCTTGATGCAGACGAAGAGTTTCAGTACTCTACCCCATACGCGATTTTGCGATGGAAGCATTCGGCAAACAATCTCAGAAGCCTAAGAGCGTCCGGGAAGCGGAGCATTTGAAAGAGTCCCAAAGATCCCGTCTCTGGAGTCAGCCATCGGACTATGCTCAGAGGTTATCTTCCTCCGTCGGATCTGGCAAGGGCTTGAAAATCGTATCTCGTCGACCCCTCTAGGCGGGCGTCGATACCGAGGAAAGGGAGCCAGAGGCCTATTCCGATATTCATCGTGGTTTGCTCGAAGCCAATATCGATTTTGTTGTTATCGGCGGTCAGGCTTGCAACATCTGGGCACTCCTCTACGAAGATTCTAACCTAGCAAAAGAGCGACCGTACACGTCCACGGACGTTGACGTCTATTCCAAACGCCAAGCTGATCTGAGCATTCATTTCTGAAACTGCCGAGACAAATGCCCGAGAGGCAATCAATCTTTGTAAATCCGTCATAGA
>JAFAZK010000200.1 GCA_019239825.1 Verrucomicrobiota bacterium
GATAGCGCGAAATAGCTGTGCGCCCAACAATACGGACACAGATGGGCCCCAAGCTATCACCAGAAAGTACGCAGTCAGCGCGACGAAGCCGGTCGAAATCCAGCCATAACTCCCAGCGGCGGATGGACGAAGTACAAAAGCGAACATCACGGGTACCTCCAGCAAAGCGCAAAGGCTGAACATAAGTCCGACGTCCGCTTTGGCCCCTCCCAATTCGTGAGTCGCAACGACCGGAAGGGCGATCGATCCCATAAACATCGCCATGTGAAAAAGCGTAAGGCTGGATGCAGCAAAGCCGGCTCGGCGGCTTGTTCGGCTACGAGGTTCTAAGTGAAGGGGCGCCGCCGTCTTCCGAAAGGCATGTACGCGGGCTGCGATAACAATAATGGTCGCGACTACCACGCATATCGCACCGGCGCGGAACACTCCGGAAAAATCGTACCAATTGACTATCAGAGCGCCGAGAGCCGGTCCAAAAGCCCACGAGATAGACCAAGTTGCCCGCATCAAGGCGGTCCCGCGCTCAGCTGTATGAGGATCAACTCGGTCGAGATGCCCTTTGGCCAGCGCGAAAAATTGAGGGAATACCGCTAGGCTGGCTCCGAGCGGCCCAGCTGCGATGAGAAGGAGCAAATAGAAGTTAGTGGTAACACTTAAAAGGGGATATGCGATTACCGTCATCAGGAGGGCAATCCGGAGGGGCGCTGAGCTTGGCGTCCGATCGAACCAGCGTCCGAAGGCGGTGCTAATGATGACGCCGCTCACTGAGTCAACGGTAAGAAAGACTCCCAGTCCAAGCGGACCCATGTGAGCTTTATCGACCGCGAACAGGATCAAGTATGAACCGGCCACCGCGGTCCCCAGTCCGACGAAGAACATGGCGCTGACCAGGGGAAGAAAACAGGGTGTTCCCGCCAACCTCCCAAGGCGACGAAAGTGCGCGGTCTCTTCCGGTGATGATTCCAGCGGGGGAACAACGCTCATAAACCCAAAAGAACCAATGCTCTCCCCATAGAAGAACAACCTCTTATTGCAAGTTTACGTCGCGTTCAAAGGAGGATTACGGAAGACTGACTTTCTGCGCGCAGGAGCCAAATGAAATAGCGTTCACATCCAAACGAGAGGACAACAGCATACATTGTAGCAGGCTTCTAACTAAACCGTTTAATTACTTGCGTTTCTCTTAAACGATTTACTAAATCGATTTAGGATGCAACCCGGAATTTGACCTCCTCCCCGAAAAAGCCGCACATTAAAGCGCTCACTGCCGCTGCCGGTGTTTCCACCGCACCGTTTTCCAACACGTTCAATCGCCCGAATCAACTTCTACCCGAAGTACGGGAACGAGTTCTGACTATCCCTCTTGAACTCGGACAGCGATGTGCACGAGTCATCGCAACGTGAAGTTCCGAATTTTGGACGTGCGAAACTTCGAGCCTTGGCGCCACTGGGGTATTGTCAGACATAATAGCCTGAAACACAATGAGTTACGGCGTTTGATGACTCGTGGCCCGCAATCTGCATTTTACTAAATTTCATGAAGATTAACCTGTCACACGCTCCCGCAACGGAGCGACGTCTATCGCGATTTCCGGAGGCCACAACGATTGCGAAACTCATCGGTTTTGTTGTAACCGGGATGCTTTGTATCTTTACAGCGATTTTAACTACTGTCGTGGAATCGGGCGGATTTTGGCAATATTTCTGGTTGGGGGTCTGTATCACTTTGTTCGTTTTCGCTTTTTCTTTCATTATTTGGGCCACCAAAGATGGGCTGCGCATCGATCACGCGGGGCTTCGCTTTGAAGCACCGGAAACATCATCAGTATCGGTGAATGAAACGGAGATAGGGCAGGATCTTCGGATTCGTCGGTAGGACTTCGGTAGAGCTCAGTCGAGTTGGATGAGCTCCCGAAGACGTTCGGGTCCGGCGTTCAAGGAACGGAAATCGGTAAGTCCGAAAAATCGTACGTTGGTCGCGTGGCGATAGCTATTCCGTAAGTGTCTGGACATCAACGACAAACGACTGGATGCCAAGATTGGTACGCAACTTGTTTGTCAGCTTCTTGCTTTCTAGAGATGGCTTATCACGACAACCTTTACCCATTCTTTCTGGTTTATGAACTACTTCAATGCTTACGCAGCAACATCCGCTAAAGAGCCACTGAAACCGTTCAGCTTCGATCCTGGCGAGTTGGGAATCGAGGAAGTTGAAATTAAGGTTTCGCACTGTGGTGTCTGCCACTCCGACCTCTCGATGCTCGACAACGAGTGGGGCTTGTCCAAGTACCCCTTTGTCCCCGGCCACGAAGTCGTCGGCACCGTGGTCGCGCTTGGTGAAGAAGCGAAAGGACTTGAGATTGGGCAACGAGTCGGCCTCGGCTGGTCATCGCAGAGTTGTCTTTCTTGTCACCAGTGTTTGTCCGGCCATCACAACCTTTGCCCCAACGGGCAGGCGACGATCGTAGGCCGTCATGGTGGCTTCGCGGATCGTGTGCGGGCTCAATGGACGTGGGTGCGTCCGATTCCTGAGCAGCTAGACCCGGCGAGGACGGGGCCGTTATTTTGCGGGGGCGTGACCGTCTTCGCACCGTTGCAGATCCATAATGTGCCGTCCACTGCGCGTGTGGGTATCATCGGGATTGGCGGCCTGGGCCATATGGCGCTACAGTTTGCGAATAAGTGGGGATGCGAGGTTCACGCTTTCACCACCAGCGATTCGAAAGAGGCAGAGGCTCGCAAACTCGGGGCTCATTACATCCATAATACCAAGGCGGACGGCGCGCTAAAGAAAGTGACTGGTAGTCTCGATTTGATTATCTCTACTATAAACGCCGGCCTGGATGTGCCCGGAATCCTCGATACCTTGGCCCCGAACGGATGCCTGCACAATGTCGGTGCAGTTCTCACCCCATTACAGGTGCCGGCTTTTAGCCTGATTTCCGGGCAAAAGTCAGTGGCGGGTTCGCCCGCCGGAAGTCCGACGGCGATTGACGATATGCTCAATTTCAGTGCGCGGCACTCCATAGCGCCGATCACGGAGATGTTCCCGATGTCGAAAGTTAACGATGCGATTGAGCATCTGCGCTCAGGGAAAGCGCGTTATCGGATCGTCCTGGAGAACGATTTAGACTAACAGGTCGGAGCCTATGCTCGTCTAATTGTACGGGAGTTAGGAGCCAGAATCCAGGGGGTAGGTGGTTTGGCATGCCCCATGTGCGCTTCAGGCACTGACAGAGTTAACATATGCTTTCCTGAACGGCACAAAGAGAAATTCTTTGAACAGAGACTAAGATAATGCACTCTAACCAGATTCAGCCTTTCACCTTCTGGTTCTCGGCCGTCGGCCCGTCGCTGAACGGGCTAACTGTAATCCTAACGACAGTGAAACCGCGCGATTATGATCTCAGCGGACGCATTTGAATGTGGCTCGAGGTTGTCATCGGCTACAATGCCGATCGTGTTCATCGTTGACGATGATATATCCGTGCGGGAATCGCTTGAATCACTCGTCCTTAGTGCTGGTTGGCAAGCTGAGACGTTTGCCTCTGCTAAGGATTTTTTGGACCGTCCACGAGGCATTGCTCCCAGCTGTTTGATATTGGATGTTCACCTTCCGGATCTTAGCGGCCTGGATTTACAGAAACGGGTCGTCGACCGGATCGATATGCCGCTTATTTTCATCACTGGGTATGGTGATGTACCGACGACAGTTCAGGCGATGAAGGCGGGAGCCATGGAATTCTTGATCAAGCCTTACCGGGGCGAAGTGGTGCTGGCTGCCATAGAAAATGCGATCGCTCGCAGCCGGGCCGCGCTTGCCCGCCAGGCAAAGGTGATGTCGATTCGGGATCACTACGCATCGCTCAGCCGGCGGGAACGAGAAGTCATGGCGTTAGTTGTATCGGGCCGGTTGAACAAACAGGTTGGCGGTGAACTCGGTATCAGCGAGATCACGGTTAAAGCCCATCGGGCCCAGGTAATGCGAAAGATGCGAGCCGAATCTCTGGCCGACTTGGTGAGGATCGCGACTAGACTCGAAACGGCGCCCGCAATGTAAGGTTGCCCAGAAGGACACTAAGGGCACAAAGACATATTTTTAACAGGAGGTAACAGAGGAAACAGAGCGGTTAGGGTACAAGGCTTCTCTGTGGATGGACCTTGGTTTACTTCTGTAAGAGTTACTGTCTTTGTGGCCTTCGTGATCTTTCTGTTCAATTTTTTGCGCCTTTCCGCGGCTATTCCTTTCCGCGTCTGGTTTCATCCCGGATTATCCCTAATGTTTCGGCCATGTGCACGAGCTCGGCCAGCGAGCCGGCGCGCATTTTCTGCATGACTTTGCCTCGCTGAATCTTGACCGTGATTTCACTAGTTCCCAATTCGCTGCCCACCTGCTTGTTCAGGAGTCCGCGTACTACTAAGCTCATCACTTCCCGCTCGCGTTGAGTGAGTGTCTCGTAACGGTTCCGAAGCTCTGCCATTCTGGAATGTCTCGCTTTGGATTCGGTGTCTTTCGTGATGGCCTCACGGATGGCATCAAGCAGTTCTTGGTCGTTAAAAGGTTTGGTGAGAAATTCCACCGCTCCGGCTTTCATGGCGCGGACACTCATCGGGATATCACCGTGGCCAGTGATAAAGATGATCGGGATTTGATTATCCCCCGCGGTTAAATCCCTTTGCACGGCTAAGCCGCTTTGGTCCGGTAGCCGCACATCTAGGACAAGGCACGAGGGTGCGTCTGTCGGGCTTTGTCCCAGAAACTCTCGGGCGGACGAGAACGTCTCTACCCGTAAACCGGCAGAGCGGATCAAGCTGCTAAGTGCCTCGCGGACCGAAATATCGTCGTCAACGACGTAGACCACCGGATGAACGGGCTTTTCGTTTCGTTTGGCGATCGGTTTCAAAGTTGTGCCCGACCAGAATAAGATTTGGGAAGAGGGGTTGCAACAATTGACGGTGTTACGGTTCGGAGTTCATACACCCTTGGCCAGACGCAGAGGCGGCAATTTAAAACCTAAAACTTTGAGCTTAGAACCTGGAACCCATTCGGGAGCCTCGCCCCACCAAGCTCACCTGCGCGTATTTAATGCGATTTCCACTGCGTTCAGCAGGGCGTCGTCGTTAAATGGTTTTAACAAGCAATCGATCGCGCCGTCCGCCATCATTCGTTCGCGCAGAGCCTCAGTTTCATGCGCCGTAACAAAGACGATTGGTATCGAGCGTCCGCCTGCTTTCAACTCGCGCTGAAGATCTGGGCCGCTCATGCCATCGAGTCTAACATCGAGAATTAGACAGTCGGCAGCATCGAGTCGAGGGGAGCCCATAAACTCTTCTGCCGAAGAATAGGTGTTAACCTGGAAACCAACCGACTTTAGCAGGCTCTCCACAGATTCCCGAACGGAAATATCATCGTCGATAACGGCGATTAAAGATAAACGGCTACTCCGCGGAAGCATTCCCCCAGCATGCCGAATCTAACCCCGGGTTGCTATCATACCTTGGTATGATGATCTGGGAATGGCGCCCGGTTTTGCCAGGGAATTCTTTGTGAATCAGCGCGCTTGTTTAGCAAGTCTGAAAGGCGACCCGGACGACAGCCGATTTCTTGTCCGGGGACCCGTCGATCGATTGGTTTCCTCATACGAAGGTATGATAGATCCTCCGGGTCGGATCGAGTAGCCTTCTAGCCGTTCTGGTACTCGTTCATTTCTGGCGATTGGTGAGCACTTCCAGACAGCTCAAAAACCCCGAACCTCTAAGTTTTTTAGTAGATGACAGAAAAGATGTGTAAATCAGTGAGCTAACCAAGTGGCTGCGTGACTTTCCGCCGTCGTTTTGCGTGTGACGGTACAAGCTGCAGGAAGCCGCTTGCCAGGCTAAAGAAAAGGATGACTCATGAATCACGAACCTGTTCCTCAAGTGTACGTCGTGGATGACGACGTCTCGGTGCGCGAGGCCTTAAGTAGTTTGATTCGCTCCGCCGGCCTTACCGTTAAAACTTTTGCTTCGGCGAGCGAGTCGTTGCGCGGTTTAGAGAAGGAACAACCCGGTTGCCTGGTATTGGATATACAGCTGCCGGATATCAACGGATTCGAGCTGCAGCAGCGACTGGCAACGGACCACATTCAGATCCCGATCATCTTTCTTACGGGGCATGGGGACATCCCTATGTCCGTGCGGGCGATTAAGGCCGGCGCTGTCGAATTTCTGACTAAACCTTTCGACGATGAATATCTGTTAGAGACGATCCGGACGGCGATTGCCAGGGGTGGCAAGCGGGAAGGATCCGGAGGAAGAGCGTTCGAGTTAAATGATGCGAGCGACTACCAGACAAGCACAATTTCGAGAACGGTTCCGGACCAGGCCGAAATCGTGATGTCCTCGCTACGCAAACCGGGGAGAACTGCGAATGCCGACAGCGAAATCATCGGTCAAAGCCCGGTTTGGCGCCAGATCATGAAGCAAATCGAGATGGTGGCGCCCACGGATGCTACCGTCCTGATATTGGGTGAGACTGGGACCGGAAAGGAACTGATTGCGCGGGAACTTCATCGACGCAGTCGTCGTAAGGACAAGCCACTAGTTCGAGTCAATTGCGCTTCTATCCCCAAAGAATTGTATGAAAGCGAATTCTTTGGTCACGCGCGCGGGGCGTTCACTAGCGCTATAAGGGATCGGATTGGCCGGTTTGAGGCGGCAGCAGGCGGGACGTTGTTCTTGGACGAGATCGGTGAGATCCCTTTGGAGCTGCAAGGCAAACTTCTTCGAGTCCTTCAGGAGAAATGTTATGAGAGGGTGGGAGAGGACAAGACGCGGCGCGCAGACGTGCGGATCGTTGTTGCCACTAACCGGGACTTGAAAAGAGAGGTCGCTGCCGGCCGGTTCCGCGAAGATCTGTACTATCGTTTGAATGTCTTTCCAATTAACGTCGCTCCTCTTCGCGAACGGAAGGAGGACATTGCGCTGCTGGCAACCCACTTCGTTGAGTTAGCAGTGAAAGAGCTTGAATGCGCGCCGCCAAGGCTAACCCGGGCGGGTGTCGAAGCTCTGCAAAACCACGATTGGCCGGGTAATGTTCGAGAGCTAAGAAACGTAATTGAACGAGCTGCGATCTTCGCCCAGGGCGGTGCCTTGGAGTTTGACTTGCAGATTACCGGCTCCGATCCCATCCCTTTTGAGCCGGCTGACCGTGAAGGACTCGAACAAGAATTTCTCACCGAAGCAGAAATGAGGCGGCGGGAGCGAGAAAACCTTTTCGCTGTGCTACGCAAAACCGGATGGAAAATCAAAGGGGTAGATGGGGCCGCGGAGCTTCTTGGGGTCAAACCGACCACCCTAATTTCCCGCATCGAAAAGATGGGTCTGAAGAGGTCTCTTTTGAAAGAAGATGTTGGAGATTTGTGCACATGAAGCTAGCCGGCATCCATCATGTAACCGCCATCGCTTCCGACCCGGCTGCCAACGCAGCTTTCTACACAGGCGTACTCGGAATGCGGTTAGTGAAAAAGACGGTTAATTTTGATGATCCGAGCACGTACCATCTCTATTACGGAGACGATACCGGAACACCGGGAACGATCTTAACCTTTTTCCCCTGGCCCAAGGCGAGACGCGGGACGCCGGGCGTGGGACAAGTGACGGCTTTTGCTTTCCAGGTGCCAATGGGCAGCCTGTCGTTTTGGTGTAAGCATCTTGAAAATGCCGGGCTGGTGATCGCGGACGAGGGCACCCGTTTCGGAGAAAGATTTATCGCGACTCAGGACCCAGATGACTTTGTGTTGGAGTTTGTTGAAACGGCGGACACCGCCTTGGTGGCGCCGGCCCGCGGAGCGACGATTCCGCCGGAGCACGCGTTGCGCGGCTTCCATGGCACCACCCTTTCTTTAGAGGCGCAGGAGCAAAGCGGCGCCATATTAACGAAATTGATGGGCGCCGTCCTGGAAACGAGTGAAGGTAACCGCTTTCGTTACATTTTGGGAGACGGGCCAGGTCGAGCGCGAATTGATCTACTCTGTTTACCCGCGGGTCGATCAGGTACCGGCGGCACCGGAATCGTTCATCATATTGCCTGGCGGGTAGCGGATGATACCGCTCAGATCACTGCGAGGACTGAGTTGGTCTCCGCCGGATTAAATGTTTCGCCCGTGATCGATCGCAACTATTTCCACTCTATCTATTATCGCGAGCCCGGTGGTGTTTTGTTCGAAATCGCCACCGATCCGCCCGGGTTCGCGGTGGATGAATCGGCCAACACGCTCGGCTCAAAGCTCATGTTACCGGAATGGTTGGAAGCTCATCGGGCAGCGTTGGAAGCGACCTTGCCGCCACTCAAGTGAAAAGTTCACAACAAGATCACGAAGACAGAATTACTTCACAACAAGGCCGCAAAGGCCGCGAAGACTAATTGAAAACAAATCAGAAAGTTTGTCTTCGTCGCCTTTGCGGCCTTGTTGTGAAATTATGATCTCGTTGTGAGTGCTTGAGTTGACTTGATTGTTATGGGCGCGCAGTCGTTTCGGCATCTTTATCGGCCAGCTACCGGAGCGGCGCCGTATAGTTTGCTCCTGTTGCACGGTACTGGCGGGGACGAACACGACATGGTGCCCCTGGCTGAGGCGATCCTTCCTGGCGCCGGTATTATTAGTCCTCGGGGCCAGGTAATGGAGAATGGAGCACCCAGGTTCTTTCGGCGTTTTTCCGAAGGTGTTCTCGATGTTGAAGATTGGCGGGAACGCTCGCAGGCTTTAGCGGATTTTGTAGTGAGCATTTGCGCCGAACACGGGATTTCTTCAAAGACTGTGCTGGCGGTCGGCTACTCGAACGGAGCAAATATCGCCCAAGGCCTGCTGTTGCTTCGACCAGAAGTTCTAGGTGGCGCTGTCCTGTTGCGACCGATGTTTATCACGGATGATATTCCGGCCAAGGATCTCGGCGGACGACCGGTTTTGTTGCTCGGTGGCAGTCATGATCCCATCATCCCGGCGGCCGACCTGCCACAGGTTGCCCAGCAACTGGGCAAGCGCGGTGCGCAGGTAACCGTCAAAACGGTTCAAGGTTCTCACGGATTGGTAGCAAACGACATTATCCTGGTCCGCCAATGGCTGGCTAATAACGGTGGAAGATGATTTCGGAGGCGGGTGACCGTGTAGCGGTCCCTCCCCCAAAACATACTGAAAATCAGTTTTTAGGTGATTGGACAAGGAACTAGTTCCGCTTTATTTGCCTCGGTGGATTTGAGTCTCATTTTTATCGGCGCGGTCATCGCCGAGGTATTGCTACTGAAATTCATCCCGCATGGGAAACGAGTGACCCGGTTTGTGGTGATGTCGATCTTTTTCACGGTCG
>JAFAZK010000237.1 GCA_019239825.1 Verrucomicrobiota bacterium
TTACCTGGTGCCAACCGCGGTCGAGACGCCTAGCTGGGAGACAGGCAATACCTGCACACCTTCACCCCATCACCCATTCGGCGCGAAGGGAGTTGGAGAATCGCCAAACGTCGGTTCGCCCGCCGCCTTCGTAAACGCAGTAGTCGACGCGCTTTCTCATCTCGGAGTCAAACATATCGATATGCCGCTCTCGCCTTGGAAAATCTGGCAGATCCTAAAGGAAAAGGGGGTAACGCAGTAAGGTTATATGGCGATCAAGATTGAGAAAAGCTTTCAGGCACCCGAAGCCGCTGCAGAGGTCTGGAAGATCCTCAGCGATCCGAGAAGTGTGGCCAGTTGTGTACCTGGGGCCCAAGTTACCGAAGCGGTCGATGACAGGACGTACAAGGGCGTCATCAAGGTAAAGCTCGGCCCTACGGTCACCGATTATAAAGGGGAAGCGCACATTGAGCGGCGGGACGATCAGAATCGGATCATAGAGATGATTGGAAAAGGGCAAGATGTCCGAGGCAAGGGCAGCGCTTCGATGAAGATGACCGGAACGGTGCGGGAACTGCCAGCGGGAGGCTCAGAGGTGGTTACTATCTCGGAGCTTAACGTCGTCGGTATTCTCGCTCAGATGGGGAACCGAATGATTCAAGAAGTCGCGAACCAAATGTTCGAGCAGTTTACGAAAAATCTAAGGCAGCGACTTCAGCAACAAGCTTCAGGTGCGGCCGTTAGCGGAGCGCCCGAAGAAGTTAAGCCGATCGATGCCGGTTCCGTGGCGGCATCGGCAGTGCTGGGGCTCTTCAAATCGAAGCCGAAGGAATAGCAAATAGAGTAATCAGTAATCAGTGTGTCAGTAATCAGTATGGAGTATTCAGTGAAGTCACCGGCGCGGTGAAACCATATCGAGGACGAGAACGATTTGGCTGCCACCGATTACACAACACTGATTACTGACCTACTGATTACTGATTACTGGCTCTTATGGCAGGCAAACAAACCCCGAGTATTGACGCACTGATTGAGAATTCTCGAACACTCGGGTACGTCATGGATCGTTCGCTGGCGACCGCGATTTATCTATTGGTGCAGCTCGGCAAGCCTTTACTGATCGAGGGACACGCGGGAGTCGGCAAGACCGAGGCAGCCAAGGTACTTGCATCTATTCTGGGAACTGAGTTAATCCGGCTTCAATGTTATGAAGGGTTAGATGTGAATTCGGCGGTGTACGAGTGGAACTATCAGAAGCAGCTCTTGGCCATTAAGCTCCAAGAGGGCAGCGATCGGCAGCTGCGAGATCTGGAGACACGTATTTTCGGTACGGATTTTCTGCTTCAAAGGCCACTTTTGAAATCGATCTCGCATGAAAAAAAGTCCCCAGTCCTGCTCGTGGATGAGATTGATCGAGCGGATGAAGCCTTTGAAGCATTCCTGCTGGAAATGTTGGGAGAATTCCAGATCAGCATCCCGGAGCTAGGCACTGTCAAGGCGACCAAGCCGCCGTATGTCATTCTCACTTCAAACGGTGCGCGCGAACTAAGCGACGCGTTAAAGCGGCGATGCCTCTATCATTGGATCGACTATCCCAGCTTCGAGAAGGAGATGGGTATCGTCCGAGCGAGGCTGCCGGAGATTGGTACGGAACTCGGTGCACAAGTAGTCAGCTTCCTACACGCGCTCAGAAAAATGAGTCTTTCTAAGATTCCTGGGGTAGCCGAAACCTTAGATCTAACGAGGGCCCTGACGCTTCTGGAGAAGACGAATTTGGATATGGAAACCGCGGACCGCACGATCGGGTGTGTGATCAAATCCGCCGACGATCTGGCTAAGGTCCGCGCAGAAGGTTTAAATAAGCTGTTAGCTCCTCGATGAAGAACGACCTAAAAAGGTTGCCCGGTAAATTGTCCTCCCGCCGTCGTCCAACTGCGCCGCGATCATGGCCAATCAGCGTGCGGGCTATGGCGGGCAGGCTGTACTCGTCAGCGTCCTCGTCCTCGTCCTCGAGGCTTTTCTTCCTAGGATCAACGAACTGCCGACGATCTGATTTAGGACCAACCGCATGTCGCTGCAGCCGTACAAACCAATTCGAGACGACGACGAGTACTAGTACGGAAAGAAATCATGACCGCGAAAATGCCGATTGATGCTGAGATTCTCGAAAGAGCCGTCGTACGATTTTGTCGTTGCGCTCGAGCAAACGGATTAGGGTCCGGTAGAACGACGCTCGATTGCTTGCAGGCGTTACGCATCGTGCAAAACGCTGGGGTAGCGGCGATCGAGGACGCGCTACGATCAGTACTCTGTTCTTCGAAACAAGATTGGGATCTCTTTGCTAAATTATTCGCGCTCGTTTGGGAGGGCCCGGCGCCCACCAGGCCATCTGCCAAGAAGTCGGGCAGAAACCGGTTTTCCAGCTATGGATTAGGCCGAGAACAGAGTGTTCTAAAGCTATTTACCAACTCAGATTCTTTGAATCTGGATCCTCATCCGGAAAAGGCTATCTCCGGCGCCAGCGTGGCCGAACGGTTGACGAAAACCGACTTCGCCCAGATCCCTCACGCAGATTTAGCAGAGCTGGAGCGATTATCGCTTCGCCTACTGCGGCGAATGTCTTACCGGATATCGAGGCGGCTCCGCTTTACGGACCGCCGCGGCGTGGTCGACTTGCGCAGAACCATCCGCCGTAACCTTCTGCATGGCGGCGAATTGATTGAGCTGCGCCACAAGAAAAAGCGGCGCCAGCGGGTAAAACTGGTGCTGCTGCTGGATGTCAGCGACTCAATGAATCCTTACAGCCTGTTTTTGTTGAAGTTCGCTTATGTGCTAAAGCAATGCTCGCGCGAAGTGTCCGCCTTCATTTTCAGCACGAGACTCATCGATATCGGCGGGGTATTAGATGCTAAATCCTGGCCCGATGCGGTGGAAAAGCTGTCGGGAATGACGACGGGCTGGTATGGCGGAACCAAGATTGGCGGTTCATTGCAATCCTTCAACGAGCGCTTCGGAACCAGATTGTTATCCAAGCACAGCGCCATCATCATTCTTAGCGATGGCTGGGATACGGAAACTCCCGATGTCTTGGTGAACGAGCTTCGAAAAATCAAAAACAAGAGCATACAACTTATTTGGCTCAATCCGTTGCTTGGGCTCCCCGGATACGAGCCGGTGACACGAGGGATGAGCGTGGCTCTGCCTTACATTGACGTTTTTGCTCCCGCCCATAACTTGGAAAGTCTTTTACAGCTAGAGAGGCATCTCAAGGTGGCTTAGATGAACATGTTCGACGAGTTCCTAAGTCGAGCCGCAGAGCTGCGCTCGCATGAGCAACCTTTTGCAACTGCGGTTGTGGTGCGATGCGATCCCCCGGTTTCGGGTAAGCCAGGAGACAAAGCGATCATTGAAGTCGACGGCAGCGTTTGGGGCTGGATCGGCGGAGGCTGCGTCCAGCCCTTAGTGGTCCGAGAAGCATTGAAAGCCATCGTCGACGGGAAACCGCGGTTAGTACGAGTTGAACCTTCCAAGACCGCGGAACCGGAACAAGGGACCGTGAGCTACGCCATGACGTGCCATAGCGGGGGCACTTTGGACATTTATATCGAACCGATTCTAGCCAAACCGCAGATCCTGATCTTTGGCCGGTCAGCGGTCGCGAAAGCACTATGTAGCCTGAGCAAAGCGGTTGGTTATCGAATCACGGTGCTCGCAGCTGGAGCAGTAGCAGAGGGTTTCCCGGAAGCCGATACCATAAAGCAAGAATTGAATCTATCAGGGATCGAGCTCGGTCCTGAAACATTCATTGTGATATCCACTCAAGGAGAACAAGACGAAGAAGCGCTCGAACAAGCTTGTGGTACCCGCGTGCCTTACATCTCTTTTGTTGCCAGTACTATGAAGTCGCAGAAACTCTTTGACTCGCTAGCAGCGAAAGGCATTCCACGCGAACGCCTCGCCCAGATCAGAGCCCCGGCAGGTCTTCGTCTGGGCGGGTTGTCGGCTCAAGAAATTGCCTTGAGCATCCTCGCAGAAATCGTGCAAGTACGAAAGACAGAGCCGGCCCACATCGAGGTGGACAAAATGCTGGGTGCCGAGCGACCGGTCAAGGCAGCCGACCCTGTATGCGGTATGTCGGTGGAGCCGGGCAAAACGAACTACCTTTCGGAGTATCGCGGCGAGAAGTATTATTTTTGCTGCGGTGGGTGCAAGCAGGCTTTCGATGCGCATCCGGAGAGCTATTTGGCCGCCACCACTTGAAAACTTACACAGAGTAGCAAAGGAAAGACAGATTTAGACCCGAGCTACCGGAGGGATTTCACAATAGACAAAGATCACAAAGGACACGAAGACTGAGCCAAACTGGACGGTTATGGAGATCTGTCTTTTGGATGCCTTCGTCTCTCTTTGTGCTCTTTCCGTACTGTAAGAATCAATCCGTCATCTTTCGACACGGCGTTCTGCAGGCTGGTTGGATTTAGTGAGGTGCCCAGCACCGGACATACTGACAGTCCAGTTCCTCCGGATCGCCAGTCGCTGGGAACCCACGTCCACTCGCCATATCCAGGATCACGCTCTCA
>JAFAZK010000115.1 GCA_019239825.1 Verrucomicrobiota bacterium
CAATCAGCTGGGCCAGCTGCATCTTGCTGTCAGTGGTACGTTGTTGGCTGGTCTGTAACAATTGCTGATCCGCCACCAGCTGCGATTTGGCCAGCTCAACGTTTTGGGCTAGAGTCAGGTCAAGCGCCAGCTCTTGTTGCATGATCACCAACCGCTTCTTCGACAATTCGACTTTTCGTTGATCCAGCCCTGTCTTCTGCTCGTAAGCAGTCGCATTGTAGTAAACGCTGGCGAGCGTTTCGATCACGGTTTGCTCCGACAACCGGATTGTCCATTGTTGCCGTTGAAAAACACTTTTTGCAGATGCTACGGCCGGCGCGTTGTTCAAACCGAAGATACTTCCATGTTCATACAACGGGTAGTTCAGCGATACGGTTCCGGTTCCTACTGTTGCCAGATTGACGCCCTGCGCTGCAGCCCGGTTTGCTCGGTTCGGATTAGCGATGCCGGTTTCGTCAGGGTTATTTACCCCCAGGACCGCAAAAGGCCCTATGGGACTGCCTGTCAGATTCTGCAAATCTCCACTAATACTGACACTTGGCAAAAGACCGGCTTGTGCGCGCTTTATTGCCTCCTTGTCGGCTTGAAGGTTATATCGCTCAGACTCCAAGCGGGGGCTGCGACCGAGAGCTTCGTTGATGCACTCGTGTAGAGTTAACTGCTTCTCGCTTTCTCCGCGCAGAATAGTAGCAGATACAAAAATAAGTAGTGTTATCCAAGTCCACCCTTTCATTTGTTCCAAGGGGCTGATTGATTCGCTAATACGCGATCGTTATCGCGCAGTTCTTGTTGGCCAACGGTAACAACTTGTTCACCTTCCTGCACTCCATCGATCAACTCGGTCATGCCGCCGGCCATCAGGCCCCGGCGCACTTCTCGAATGTGCGCCCGGTTATCCTTATCGACCACGAACACGATCGCCCGATCACCAACCGGATTAAGCACGGCCGTGCTCGGCACTGCCAGCGCCATTTGCTCGCTTTTCAAACGCGCGTAACCGGTGATCCCAGGGATGAGCCGCAGGTCGGAATTGGCAATGCTAATGTAAACCCCAAACGTCCGCGTTACATCGTTAACGTTTCCGTCGATCTTAACGACGTGGCCGGTGAAAATCACGCCCGGAAATCCGTCAGTGCTGACGTCGGCTTGCATTCCAATGTGCACAGAGCCGATCTTTTCCTGAGACACCTGCGCTACCATATAGACCGGCTCGATGATTCCGAGCTTGAAAGCTGGAGTTCCGACAGTGGTGATTTCGCCGGGATTAACATTTCGTTGCAGCACAATGGCCGAAGCGGGGCTGTTAATACGGGTGTTGGTGAGATTGAATTCGGCTTCCACTAACGCCTCTTTCGCTGCTGCATCAGCCGTACGAGCGTTCTCGACCTCGATAGCAGAGGCAAAGCCTTTTTTCTGCATCGTCAACATACGTTCAAGCTGTTTATCGGTGTGATCGAGGTTGACTCGGGCGTGGTCTACAGCTGCTCGGAACAAACTATCGTCGAAAGCGGCCAGCAAGTCGCCTTTCCTCACCACTTTACCAACATCCACGGGGACTTCGAGCACTTTGGCGATCACCCGATTGGTCAAAAATGCATCCGTGCTCTCAGCGGTAGCTCCACTCGCTCCAATCACTACATGAAGCTTTACCACCTCGGCCGCCTGAGTTTGCACGGGTATCGGCAAACCCACAGGTCGGGCTTTCGTGCCATCCGTCTGGACGAAATATTTTAGCATCACTACGACCGCCGCCAACGTGATAAACGCAAGAATCAACCCGATAATGATATCGAGCCGCCGCCTTACTATGACTTTCTTGACTTCCTCAGCATCAATCATGAAATCTTGAGCGCATTTAGACGGTAGACTCAATGCAAACGGCCGCCTCCGCGCCTCAACAAACCTATTTCGTCATCGAGTTGTGCGCATAGCGTATGACATCGGGAAGGTTAACTACGTCGCGCTGGTAAATCTCAATATACTTCATACCGTACCGTAGCCCGATATCGACGGCCCTTCGCAGGGTCGCTTCCGGATCACACGGCGCCTGCCCTCCATTGTTTCGGCAAGTCCGGTCGCCATAGGTAAACCAAAGCATTTGCCCAGCGATATTTGGCCGATTGTCCGAGAGAATCTGCAAAAAATCGCCCTGCCCCGGCAACGGAGAAACCGCTGAAAGAGAATTCTTTTGCACGAACAACCGCCCCGGGTAATGACCATGTGCGTATTCGATGGCCGCGCGAGCCACATAATCCGGGTCAGGATCAAGTTGTCCATTCCGTCCGACGGCCAGCGTCACGAACTGCCTCGGAAAACTACGCATGGTAACGTCGATAATTTGCTCGCACCCACCAATTAGTTTTTCGGAGGTGTATCCCAAAGTGCGCCAATGGTCGATATCAACCGGTGTGTGTGGCAACGACCAGTCCCCACTGCGCCCGCTGGCGCAAATTGCAGCCACGATTTGAACCGCCTGCTGACCGGCTAAATGTGCGCCGGCCGCCTCAATCATTGCCTTCTTTTCCGCCAGATACTTCTGGTCCCAAGGGATGGCGAAAGACCCACCGCCTCGCGGATTGAAAGGTTGACTCCCATACTGGAACATCTGGACGCCCCCACCCAGCACCCAACGTGGAGTTGATGGCCCTTCTGAAAGGATGCGCACTAAAACCTTTTTGCCGGCCCGCGCTGCCCTGGCTATCTCGCTATCTAGAAAATCCCAGTTATATACCCCTCTGGACGGTTCCACATCCCGCCACCTGGCGCGGACACTGATTCCATCTACCGCCGAATCTGCGAGTACGCGCGGGTCCGCGGGTTGATCGGACCTACCGAGGGAGAATACGCCCCGAGGCACATCGCTGGCTGCTTGAGCGATCCCTGTCCTTAAAAGAAAGACCATTGCCAGGCTTAGCCATCCAATCAGGCATCTTCTGCCACGAGCCGTTCCCAACGCTTTAACGTTCCAAAAGGAGCTCGTCATAAATCGCTTCAATCTTCTTGGCCAGAATCTGCCAATCGAAGTTGTTCAGGACCGTCTCTTTGGCATTCGCGCCGAGACGTTTGGCTAAGGCCGGATCACGCAGCAAGGTCAGGACGGCTTCACCCATTTTCTGCGAATCGTGATTAGGAACAATAAGCGCGTCGTGCAGATGTTGTACTCCCTTCGCTGCCGCCGCAAAACAGACGATCGGTTTTCCAGCCATCATGTAGTTCAAGAGCTTGATTGGATGGCCGTTGCATTCTGGGCGTGGAACCACCGTCACAGTGGCCATGGCAAGGTAGTCCGGAAGCTCCTCTAGTTCGTGCGGTCCGATAAATATCACGTTGTCCGAAATGCCCAATGACTTCGCCAGTTCCACGTTCACAGGGAAATTTGGCTCGTTAGTGATCGGGCTTACCACCATCAATAGAGCTGACGGTTCCTCCTTCAAGACCACCGAAAAGGCACGCAGTAAATAATCGACTCGTTGGAAAGTGTTATGGATCCCGGTATACATGACAACCGGACGCGAACCAACTGAGTATTTCGCCAAAAACTTAGTGGGGTCAGCGCGATCGAACATTGCCGGCCTAACCCCGCACGGAACCATCGTCAGCCGTTTTGGTGAAATTCCGTGCTTTATGTACCAGTCATAAAGGTCGGAAGTGACCGTGACAATATGATCCGGGAAAATCGGCATGAACCAGTCAAGGATTGCAGCCACCCATCTGCCTACAAATGCGGGCTTAAAGAATGCGTAGCTGGCCAATTCTTCCGACATTAAGTTTACTGAGTTATAAACCAGCGGCTTGCGTGTGACGATTTTGGCCAAAACCCCCGCCAAGCCTCCTTCATAGTTATGAGCATGAATAATGTCGATCTTCTCTCTCCAGACGACTTGGCATAACTTGATTAGCAAAAGGAAATCCAGCACGAACTTCTGCTTCGACGGCCCGACCTTGGTGCCGCTCGACTTGCCCAGACGGCTCACTCGGTGCAGTTGAGCATTCCCAACTGACAAATTCTCCCCGTCCGGATAGGTCACTACGTGGATTTCGTGTCCGATTTCAGACAAGATTTCTGATAGTTCTCGGATCGCGGCCGGCGATCCATAATTCACCGGAAAGGGGCATGCCGCGACCATGGCAATTGAGTAAGATTTCATGTAAACGGGTCAGACCTTTCTAACCCAAGCCCGGCGTAAGCTGCCGAGATTGCGTCTGATTGCAAGTCCAGGTACCGATCGAAGCGCAAGATTTAGCTCGCCGAGAGAAAGCGCCAGAGCCCTGGAAACCCGCTGGGTTGGGTATTCCGTAGGCGCGAAGCGCTGGAACTCAGAGGAAATCTATCCAAAAAATGTTCCGAACTGGTGAGGCCGCCTTAATGGTCTTGCGCCGTACTGGAAGGATGTGGGTCTGTACCCCCAGGCGATAATTGTTGCTGGCCAGCTAACTCGGCCGAACGGGCCTTCGCTATACCGCGATGGCCGTCTCTTCCTACTTCGCTCAGTTGCCACATGTGAAACACCAAGTACGCGCCCAAAAGGCCTACTAAAATTACCGGTACGTAACCGACAAACTGAAGAAACTTTTTCACCAAACCACTCAGTGAACCTTACCGTGCGGCTACCAGATCGCGAAGGACATACGGCAATATTCCGCCGCAGCGATAGTAGTCTACTTCGATCGGAGTATCGATCCGTAGCACCACTTCGACAGTTTCCGATTGCCCGTTTTGGCGCTCAAAGGTTACGGGAAGCTTCTGCCTTGGTTTTATCTCGTTGCTCAATCCTTTGATGTGGAACACTTCGGATCCATCCAGCCCAAGCGACTGAGCACCGGTTCCATCCTGAAACTGAAGAGGCAAAACACCCATGCCCACGAGGTTTGAGCGATGAATCCGTTCGAAGCTTTGCGCGATAACCGCTTTTACTCCGAGTAACAATGTACCTTTCGCCGCCCAGTCTCGACTAGAGCCGGTCCCATATTCATGACCTGCGACTATCACAAGCGGTACGCCGGCTTCTCGGTATCGAACCGCCGCATCATAGATGGGCAGCTGTTCTTTTTCTGGGTAATAGATGGTGACACCGCCTTCCACGCCGGGCACCATCAAGTTTTTGATCCGCACATTGGCAAAAGTGCCGCGGGTCATCACCAAATCATTCCCTCGGCGGCTGCCATAACTATTGAAATCAACCGGCTTGACTCCCCTGCCGACCAGGTATTGCCCGGCGGGCGACGATTGTTTGATAGCTCCGGCCGGCGAAATGTGATCGGTCGTTACCGAATCGCCAAAGATGCCAAGTGGCCGGGCGCCAACGATATCGTTGATATTGCCAACCTCGAGAGAGAAATCGGCGAAATAGGGCGGATTGTGGATGTAGTCGCTTTTTTCGTCCCATTGATAGACGACGCCGGTCGTAGCCGGAATTTCATTCCATTTCGGGTTCTGACCAGCAAAGTCGCTGTAGAGTTGCCCGAAGACCTCCGGCGATAGAGCAGACGCCATCGCATCTCGAACCTCGCTAAGACTGGGCCAGATCTCACGCAGATAGACCTCTTTGCCACCACCGTCCTTCCCCAGAGGTTCATGAGTCAGATCGATATCGACCCGTCCGGCCAAAGCGAAAGCCACCACCAAGGGCGGTGACATCAGAAAATTCGCTTTGATGCTCTGATGCACCCGAGCTTCAAAGTTCCTATTCCCGGAAAGAACCGAAGCCGCCACTAAATCCTTTTCCGTGATCGCCTGTTCGATGTTCGGATGTAATGGTCCGGAATTGCCGATACAAGTGGTGCAACCGTAGCCAACGATATTGAAACCGAGTCGATCAAGGAAGGGTTGTAATCCCGTCTTAGCCAGATAATCGGTTACAACTCGCGAACCCGGCGCTAACGAGGTTTTTACGGTCGGATTAACCTTTAGCCCGCGTTCAACCGCTTTTTTGGCCAGCAAGCCCGCCGCCAACATCACGCTCGGGTTACTCGTGTTCGTACAACTGGTAATCGCCGCAATCAGTACACTCCCGTGTCCAACCGCCCCTGTTTTATCGGCAGCGCCCGTGGGTTGCTCGCCGTTCACCGAGACGGTCACCTTTTCGTCAAACGCATCTGCATTCTTGCCGTAACCGCCCTCTTTAGCGGGCTTACTGAACAGCTCATGGAAACTGGAACCGAGATGGTCCAAATCGATTCGATCCTGCGGCCGTTTCGGACCAGCAACGCTCGGCTGCACTGAACCCAAGTCTAACTCCAGGTCGACGCTGTAGTCGATCTGCCCTTTTTGCGGCATCCCGAACAACTGCTGCGCTCGAAAATATTGTTCGAAGCGGTCAACCAATTCCTCTGGACGCCCGGTCTGCCTGAGATAATTGATGGATTCCTGGTCGGCTGGGAAAAAGCCCATGGTAGCGCCATACTCCGGCGCCATGTTTGCGATGGTTGCCCGGTCCGGGAGCGGCAACGAGGCAGCGCCTTCGCCATAAAATTCAACAAACTTCCCGACGACCTTAGCGGCCCGCAACATCTGCGTGACTCGCAAAGCTAGGTCGGTCGCGGTGACCCCTTCTTTCAATCTTCCGGACAGATTGACACCGACGACTTCGGGCGTCAGGAAATAGACCGGTTGTCCGAGCATACCGGCTTCCGCTTCGATCCCGCCTACTCCCCAACCCACGATCCCGAGGCCGTTGATCATCGTGGTGTGAGAATCCGTTCCAACCAAGGTATCTGGATAGCAGAGCTCTTCTCCGACCGAACCCGCGCTAATCACTCCTTTGGCCAGATATTCCAGATTTACCTGATGGACAATGCCGATACCTGGCGGCACGACCTTGAAAGTCTCAAAGGCTTGTTGGCCCCACTTTAGAAATTCGTAACGCTCCCGATTACGTTTGAATTCATAATCCAGGTTTAAGCTTAACGCCTCAACTGATCCGGCAAAATCGACCTGGACTGAGTGATCGACGACCAGATCCACCGGCACGAGCGGTTCGATCAGCTTAGGATCTTTGCCCAGCGCGGCTACCGCATCCCGCATCGCGGCCAGGTCTACCAGCAAAGGCACGCCGGTAAAATCCTGGAGCACGATTCGCGCTACAATAAATGGGATCTCTTCATCCGCTGGTTTTTTTGCGTTCCAGCGGGCCAAATTAAGGACATCCTTTTCGGCGATCTTTTTACCGTCACAATTCCGAAGCACCGATTCCAAAACAATCCGGATGCTGACTGGCAGGCGAGCGATTTGCGCCAGACCGGCCTCCTCCAGCGCCGGCAACGAGTAGAATTTCGCCGTTTTCCCTTGATGGTATCGAAATGAGCGGACTGTCTGCGACGATAACATCTCTACGCTAACTCCTTCAATTTCAGCCCGATTGCCTCAAAGTCAGGAACAACCTTGGGATCATCCGAGCTCTCGGAGTATTGGATGACACCGTTCCGATCAATCACAAAGGCTGAACGTTTGGCTACTCCTCCAAATGGCAGATTCGCGCTCGGCAGGAAGCTTGTGTACGCCACATCGTACGCTTTCGTTACCGAGTGCTCATAATCGCTCAGCAAAGGAACAGTGATTTTGGCTTCCTTGGCCCACGTCTCTAGAGAAAACGGGCTGTCGCCGCTGATACCGTAGACCACGGCGTTCAGACCGTCATAGGTCTTAAGGCCGGCGGAGACACTACACATCTCCGTCGTACAGACGCTGGTAAAAGCCATTGGGAAAAAGAGCAGTAACGTATTGTTCTTACCAAAATTGTCGCTGAGTTTAACCAGCTTAATGCCCTCGGCATTCTTAGTGCTAAGCTCGAAATCCGGGGCTTTGGAACCGACTGGGAGTGCCATATTTGCCAAAATATAGAAAGGGCAGAAGAGGGGTCAATGAAGAAGGAGTCCGGGGGTAGGTACGTCAGGTGGCGCGTCTGGAGGGGAGCCGCTTTGGACCGCGCCTAGAAATCCCGCGATATTCTTTCCAGAACATGGAAGGCCAAATGTGGTGTTAAACAGGCGGCTCCCGCGAATTACCGCATGAGACGTTCCGCAGGGGGATTATTCATTCGCTTGACCGGCCGACAGACCTAACACCCGTTGAGACGTTCCCGGGAGCCGCCCGTTTAAAGAGGTTTGTGGTCAGGCACGCACCGGGACAAAAGTCGTGGGGCTCTTTGGGTACAATCGAAAGCGGCTCCCCTCCAGTTGCGCGTTCGAGCAACCCACGTCCTCCTAGTTCCTCTCAAAGGCACTTCACACCTGCGGTATCCAACGCCTTCCTCAGTTCCTCTATATGCGCATGATCTCGTGTTTCGACCACACAACTCACTTGTACCGCGGAAACGTCGGCCGCGCAGAAGGTGCGCTCATGAGTGATCTCCTTGACGCTAGCACCTACGGACGCGATCACCTTTGTGAGTGCTGCCAAACCGCCGGGCCGATCGCTGATCGTCGCGATGAACCGGAATAGACGGCCATCCGCTACCAGACCGCGTTCAATTACGCGATTTAGCACACCTGGATCGATATTCCCTCCGCAGAAAGGCAATACGACTCGTTTTCCTACTAGCTCCGGTAATTTCCTACTAAGCAAGGCTGCTAAGGTTGAGGCGGCGGCGCCTTCAACCACACTTTTCTCTAGTTCCAAAATGCGCAGGATGGCCAGAGCGATCTCATTTTCGGAAACCACCACAAACTGATCGACGACTGCTCGAGCGATTTCGAACGCATTTGCGCCAACCGCCGGCACCGCTAAGCCATCGGCCAGCGTTGCTCCATTCTGCACATTGACCGGTTTACCCGCTGCGAGAGCGGCCGCGAAACTTGGAGTGGTCTCCGCAGCAACACCGATCACCTTCACGGAGGGTTTCAGTGCCTTTATGGCTAGTCCGACGCCCGCGATCAACCCTCCCCCGCCAATCGGCACAAGCACCGCATCCAATTCAGGCGTTTGATCGAGGATCTCCAATGCCATCGTCCCTTGCCCGGCGATAATATTCCAATCGTCGTAGCCGTGGATGTAGCTGAGTTTCTTTTCTCTGGCCAGTTGATCGGCTTTTTCGCGTGCCTCGGCAAAGCTGTTCCCGGCCACCACGACATTGGCGTTCAAGCGCTGGCAGGTGGTGGTCTTTATTAGTGGAGCGTATTGAGGCATCACGACAGTGACCGGGATACCCAGCAGTTGCCCGTGATAGGCTAACCCAAGCGCGTGATTTCCGGCTGATGCCGCCACCACCCCCAACGCGCGGCGCTCATCATCCAAAAGTAAAAGCGCGTTCCGGGCGCCACGTTCCTTGAAACTTCCAGTCCTCTGCAAATGATCCAGTTTACAGAAAATATCTGCCCCGACAGCCTCCGACAACGGTTCAGAATGCGGACACGGAGAGTAATAAATCCCTCCCTTGATACGCCGTTTGGCCGCTTGAATGTCAGCGAGGGAAAGCATGTTCAGGGATTGTAGGATACAGGAATCAGGAAGCAGAATCTAGAGGGGGCGCGGCCAGGGAATGGTGAGAAGTGAGAAGTGAGAAGTGAGAAGTGAAAGGTGAAAGGCGAGGGGCGCAACGTTGACGGGACCAGCGCTTGGAGGGGAGCGGCTTTAGCGCTGCCCGGCCACCTTCCAAGTTTCGCCCTCGCCCTACGGACCTGGTCCTTTCACTTCTCACTTCTCACTTCTCACCTCCCCCCGTCCCGCCCGGCCCGAGCTATTGAATTGGCGGTTTTACAGTTGAAATTAGAATTCGCGCGCGCAAGGCTGGAGCAATCTATGTCTGTCCGCCAAAGCATCGATGACGCGATCAAAACAATTGGTCTCTTGGTGCCTCTGGAGCCCAAAATCCAGAAGGCCGCTGAGTTGGTCGAGAACGCGCTTTTGAACCGTCACAGAGTGATGTCCTGCGGCAATGGTGGGAGCGCTACCGATAGCTCGCATTTCACGGCTGAACTAGCCAGCCGATTCGTCAACGACCGGCAACCGTTTCCCGGCTTCAGTCTCACCAATGACGGCGGATTAATCACCGCTATCGGCAACGACTATTCGTTCGACGAAGTGTTTGCCCGACAGTTGGCGGCGTTTGGAGAACGCGGTGACGTCTTGCTTGCACTTTCGAGCAGTGGCCAATCTCGCAATATTCGCCGCGCGCTCGAAGTTGCTAATGAGATCGGCGTAACATCGATTTCTTTACTAGGCAGAGACGGTGGCGTTTGCCAAGGCTTGGCTTCGGTGGAAATCATCGTTCCCAGCCAAATCACGGCTCGTATCCAGGAAACGCATAAGGTGATCATTCACATCATCTGCGAGCTGATCGAACCGGCTCTGCAAAAAGCCAGCAATCAGAAGTGAGGGATCCGAAGGTCGCACAACTCATTGAGCTGGACGGAGCCTGGCCTCCGAACTCTTTGGAACTGACTCGTTCCCTCGATTGCCGGGATTGGGGGCCTAAGCTTCGTTACTGTGCACCCACCAGAGTCATTGAGACTTTCTATGGTCAGCTCGAGGAAAAACTAACTCCCTTCACGCTCTATGGATCCGGAGACTTCCATCATCTGACGGCGCTATGGGTTCGCCAATTCAAGCAGCCATTTGTTCTTATCTCTTTCGATAATCATCCTGATTGGGACACTCGTCCGCCGCATTGGTGTTGCGGTACGTGGATGAACCGGGCGCTGGAATCACCACTCCTAAAAAGAGTTGCCATCTGGGGCTGCGCTAACTTCGAGCTTAATCCGCCTCATCGGTGGTTCGCCAATCATAGAGCGTTGCGAGACGGCCGCTTGGAAGTGTGGCCATGGATCGACCGTTTCGGTTCCTCTGCCCGCCGGCGCTTGGCTGGGATCAACGCTGAGAATTGGCAAGATCGCTTCGCCAAATTCGCAGCCGGACTCAGTGATTCACCAATCTACGTCACAATCGACATGGACTGCCTCAAACCGGAGACGGCGCGTACCGACTGGGAACAAGGCCTTTTTACACCCGCAGAGATCGGTTGGGCCTTAAGGAAGTTGAGAGAGTCTACGACGATCATCGGCGGCGACCTCTGCGGAGCGCATTCACCGGCCCAATACAGTCGCTGGACTCAACGCCAGACCGCACACATCGATCATCCGAAACAAACCGTGCCTGACACAGAAGACGCGGAGCGACTGAATCTAGCAGCAGCCAAGCAGATCTGGCCAGCACTGACTGGCTCGCGATAGACCACGGCTCGGCACGTTTAATGGCCTAGCGACGGTATGAGACAGGTAGCTAGCCGGAACCTTCGATATACCGGGCGGTCTTTCGGGAGCCTCGCCCCACCAAAATAGGCGGCAGCCCCACCAATCAGCTCTCACTAATCACCGATCACGTCTCACGCCCCTACGTTCCCGCCACCAAGGCCGTTCCGATGCTGATCACCGCAATGCCGACGATCAGCTGAGGAGTCAGTCTTTCGCGTAGGAAGAGGGAAGCGGCCACCGCCATCATGGGACGATCGATTGCTTCGATCGGATAAATCTTGCTCAACGGAAAATGGGGAAGCAACGCCAGCCAGAAAAAGAAACCAATGGCGGCAGCGACCAACCCGGCTCCAATCCACGCCGGCCGGTGCCAAGCAACCATCGCGGGGTGACCCATCGCTCGCTTGAAACAGACTTGCCCGGCAATCGCGCTGCTGTTTGAAATGAGCAGTAAGAGAAAGAAAAACAGTGTCATAGCCTCTCCTCGAGCCGCGCCAAGGGCCGCGCGATGATCATGATCCCCAGCGTAACAATCAAAATGCCGGCCCAGCGCACGAGCGAGATTTGCTCGCCTAAAAAGAACCAAGAACCTAGCGGAACAACGACTTGGGTGGCAGCAGCAAGACTAAAGGCGATAATCAGAGGAACGAACCGGAGCGCGTGAAGCCAAACAAACAGACTCGCGATCATACATCCGATCCCCAGCCACACCGCAGCCGAAGCCAGACTCGAGACCCCTAGCAGCGTGCCACCGGGGGTATTATCGCTCCCCGCCTTAAACAGGATCTGGGCGGCTGCAGACAAGATCACCGTAAATCCGATGTGCAGATAGGGGTTTAAATACCAAGCCATTTTAGGTGCGTTCTGCTCGGACTTGAGACCGGCGTGGTCCGGTTCGGATGTAAGAGAAGGCATCGTTAAATGCAACCTCCCGCGAGGAAGCAGTTGCAAGTCTTCGCATTTTATCTAGCCTGTCAACGGCTATATGAAGATTCTGGCATACACAAAGTATGACTCGATTCCCGTGATTTGCGCTATAGCTCACGCGGGGTATTTGGTTACTCTCTTCCTGTTATTTCCACATACCCCCCTGTGGATCATGCTGATTTTGGGATTCATCTATTCCGTCAGCATCTCCTGGAATATCAACGGGATATCACACAACTTTATTCATAATCCGTACTTCAAGTGGAAGCCCCTGAACTACGCTTTCAGCTGGTTGCTTTCCGTCACCATGGGATTTTCCCAACAGTTTTACGATCTGGTGCATCACAAGCATCATCAGGGAAATAGTGATCGCCCGGATGACACCGGTGAGACCGTCGATCCGATCTCAATCTATCGGCACGGGCATGATGACATGCCGGAAAATGTCTGGACCTACGTTTTTCTCAGCTTTTTCCGTGACGATCCCAAACAGATCTATAGCGAGATCAAAAAACGGAAACCGTTCAACGCCTATTTCGGTGTTTTTGAAATCGCTTCCTGGGTATTGCTTTGCGTCGTCGCCGGGATCTTAAACTGGAAATTTTTGCTCTTTTACGTGCCGTTTTACTATCTCGGTCATAGCCTATCTTATCTGAACGGCTATTACCGTCATTTCGGCGGGAACCCGGATGAACCGATCGCCTGGGGCGTGAGTAGCTATGGCAAGCTCTATAACGCGATCTGGTTCAACAATGGCTATCACGCTGAGCATCACTACAAGCCGAAGGTCCACTGGACCAAGATGAACCAGCTGCACGCGCAGATCCGACAAGAGCAAATCAAGGCCGGCGTTCACGTGATCAAGCCGCCGCATGCTCTCGGTTTTCTCGATTCCAACCAACCCAAGCCCAACCCCGAAGTAGAAACACAAGGGGCGCCCACGGCGTAAAAGGGGCGCGGCAGGGCGAAAACCTCGGCGCGATTAAGACTTCGCAACACCCATCGATGGTATCGCGCCGGGTCTGAGCCGCAGGGCGGGTGTGGCCGCGCTTATGGTCCGTCTCAGTTTAAACACCTCGTTCGACGGAATTTTCCTAAGCGCCATCCGCAAAACGCGGCTCAAAACCGGCCTGCCGAGTTTCTCGCGCGACCTGCGCTGGCTTTCCTGTTCGGCCTTCACCCTCCAAAATCTCTTTCAATTCCCCCGACGCGACGATTTCTGCAATCGACTTAGGTTCTGTTGGTGCGTCTTCTTCCGATAGCAAATCAAGGCTCCACCACCCTACGTCGTGCCATCTACCGAGTTTAAATCCGACTCGGCGGTAGACTCCGATCGCTCGGAATCCGATCTTCTCGTGAAGCCGGATACTGGCTTCGTTTGGTAGCGTGATACCGGCAAAGGCTCGGCAATACCCCAAGGATTGGCAGATCTTCATTAGCGCGCGGTACAGCGCGGTCCCAATCCCACGTCTTTTCGCCTCCGGCCCTAAGTAAGCCGTAAAATCGACCGACCACCGGTAGGCCGCCCTTTCGCGATGTTTACCGGCATAAGCATAACCAAGCACATCGCCCGTTTCCGAAACCGCCACCAACCAAGGATACCGCTGCATTAAACTGCTGATCCGTTCCCGCATCTGACCTTCGTCTGGGGCCGTTGTCTCAAACGAGACCGCTGTCTCGACGCAGAACGGAGAATAAATCGCAGCGACCTCCGCGGCGTCAGCAGGCACCGCGAGGCGCAGCCGGGGCATTGAGCGGTGGGTCGGTTCCATAGTCTGTTTTGCTAGTGATCAGTCTTTGACAGCAATTACTGATCCTGATTAGCACACAGGGATGGCCGACAAAAAGCGCGCCGATCACCTCTCACTTCTCTCCTTCGACGCCCCACCCCCCTCCTCCTGGCGTTTCCACGACGATGGCATCGCCGGCGGCCACGTCACGTCGGTCGGAGCTATTCAGTACTTCTACGGTGCCGTCGTTCCGCAAGATTGAGGTTCTGCCGACCTTGCCGGCATTTCCTCCCTCAAGACCAAAAGGTGGTACGATGCGATGATTCGCCAGAATAACGACCTGCATCGGTTCGCGAAATCGGAGCTTGCGCACGATGCCGTCGCCTCCACCCCAACGCCCAGCGCCACCTGAATGTTCCCGGATTTGGAATGCCTCCAACTCGACAGGATAACGCAATTCCAACACTTCCGGATCAGTCAGCCGGGTGTTCGTCATGTGTGTATGTACCGCAGAAGCGCCCGCAAAACCGGGACCTGCACCAGCTCCGCCGCCGACCGTTTCATAGTATTGGTATCGATCATTGCCGAAGGTGAGGTTATTCATCGTGCCTTGGCCGGCTGCGACAACACCAAGCGCACCGTAAAGGGCATTCGCTAACGCTTGCGACGTCTCCACATTCCCGGCTACAACGGCAGCCGGCGGCTCCGGAGCCAGCATAGATCCTTTCGGCACCACGATCTCCAGCGCGTCCAGGCAGCCATCGTTCAACGGAATCTCTTCTTTTATCAGGGTACGGAAAACGTATAGCACAACCGCGTTCACAATTGCGCTCGGCGCATTGAAATTATCGCTTCTCTGGGCGGACGTACCGCTGAAATCGATCACGGCTCGGCGCGCCTCGGCATCGACGTCAATACGCACATGGATCTCTGCTCCCGAATCCATGCGTTGTATGAAACGCCCCGGCTTGAGGCGATCGATCACTCGTCGCACCTGTTCCGCTGCATTGGATCGGACATGATCCATGTAGGCTCGAACCCCTTCCAAACCGAACTGTTCCACCAACGCCCTCAGTTCGCGGCCGCCTTTCTCGTTGGCAGCGATCTGGGCGTGAAGATCGCCAATATTTTGGGGGATATTGCGCGCGGGATAGGGACCGCTCAAAAGAAGTTCTATCAGTTCCCTTTCTCGAAAACTGCCCTGTTCAACTAGAAGAAAATCGGTAATCCGAATCCCTTCCTCATCGATGATCTTACTGTTGGGAGGCATCGATCCGGGAGTAATACCGCCGACGTCAGCATGATGCCCGCGGCTTGCCACCCAAAAGACCGGGTATTCGTCCGAAACAAAAACCGGTGTAACCACCGTAATATCGGGAAGATGAGTCCCACCCGCGAAAGGATCATTCAAGGCAAACACATCTCCCGCTCGAACCCGATCGCCGCGCCCTCGAATAATTGAGCGTACTGCTCCACCCATTGAGCCAAGATGCACAGGAATATGTGGCGCGTTTGCGACCAGCCTGCCTTCGGCATCAAATAGTGCGCACGAGAAATCCAGGCGTTCCTTGATGTTGACAGAATAAGCAGAGTTTTGCAGGACCACGCCCATTTGTTCCGCAATGGACATGAAAAGGTTGTTAAATACCTCCAGCAAAACTGGATCTACCTTGGTGCCGATTGCAGTGTGGAACGGCCTGGGCACGACGCGAGACAGCATAAGGTTGCGTTCCTCGGTAATTTCCCCCTGCCAACCAGGCTCGATGACGGTGATCGTCGTACGCTCGATAACCAACGCCGGACCCGCAATCCTAGTCCCAGGAGCCAGCCTTTCCCGATCAAAGACCGGAGTAGATTGCCGTCTTTCGTCGAACACGACGTCCGTCGAATCAACCGGCAGGGACGGGCTCCCTCTCATCCGGGTTTGTTCATTATCCAACGTGCTGCCGGGGTCTTCACGGACGAGCGGGAGCGCATCCCTACCGATCTCGCGCCTACCGATTGCTTCGACAGATACCGCTGCGATTACTAAACCGCGTTCGTCGGGATCCATCGTAAAACCAAAGCGGGATCGATGAGCCGCTTGAAACGCTTCTGATATGTTAGTGCGACTACCCCCGGCGACCGCTAAAGCGGTATTCGTACCCCGATAGCGGACGTGAAACTTGCGAATGACGCTTTCTGTCTCGGAGTGTTGGAACCGCAGTTCCCGCCGGGCCTCTTCTTCCAAACCCGCCAACGCTAATTCGGCCCCGGTTACGCCTTCGGAGTTCAGCGGCAATTCAACTGACGATTCGCGAAGCGCACGAAGCTCGGCCTGACCAATCCCATAAGCCGACAAGACTCCCGCCAGAGGATGAATTAGAACCCGCTCCATCCGTAACGCGTCTGCCACCGCACAGGCATGCTGCCCGCCTGCCCCGCCGAAAGTAACGAGCGTATACTTAGTGACATCGTAACCCCGAGCTACAGAGATCTTTTTGATGGCATTGGCCATGTTCTCGACAGCGATCCGAAGAAAACCGCCGGCTAACTCGTCCGGCGTTAGTGACTTCCCGGAACGCGCCTGAATTTGGGCCCCCAGCACACGGAACGCTTCGGCGACTCGCTCTCTATCAAGGGGCAAATCTCCGTCCGACCCAAAAATTTTTGGAAAAAAGTCGGTAGGGATCCGTCCTAACATCACGTTACAATCGGTCACCGTGAGCGGCCCAGCGCGCCGATACGCAGCCGGTCCCGGGTTCGCTCCCGCGCTCTCCGGACCGACCCTCAGCCGGACGCCGTCAAACCAACAGATTGAACCGCCTCCCGCAGCCACGGTATGGATATGCATCATAGGAACGCAAATCCGCACGCCAGCGACTTCGGTTTCGAACTTGCGTTCTAACTCCCCGGCGAAGTGGGTAACGTCCGTCGAGGTGCCACCCATATCGAACCCGATAACCTTACTAATACCGGCTCGGGCCGCCACCTTGGCGGCCCCCACAATTCCTCCGGCCGGCCCGGATAAAATAGCGTTCTTCCCTTGGAACCGAGCAGCGTCGACGAGTCCACCATTCGATTGCATAAAAAATACCGGGATCCCCGGAAGCGCCTCGCGCAGTCCGTCGACATAACGGCGAAGCACCGGCGACAGATAAGCATCGACCACGGTAGTGTCGCCTCGATTCACCAGGTTAATGAGCAGGCTGGTCTCATGGCTGGTCGACACCTGAGTGAATCCGAGCCCGCGAGCCAGTTCGGCAATCGCCTGTTCATGCTGAGGGTAACGGTACCCGTGTAAACAAACAATTGCCGCCGCGCGAATGCCTTGTGCCCGAACCTCTTTAAGTGCAGCCCGCACCGCGACTGGACTTAGTGGTTCTATCTCCTCACCTTCGGCAGAGAAACGTCCATCGACCTCCACCACCCTTTCATAGAGCGCTTCCGGTAAAACAATTTTGAGGTCGAAGAGCCTAGGCCGTTGCTGGGTTCCGATCTTAAGCACATCCGCCAAACCGCGGGTGATCACTAACACTGTCCGTTCGCCTTTGCGCTCCAGGAGTGCGTTCGTTGCTACCGTTGTTCCCAATTTGACGGATGCAACCTTCTCCGCTGGCAGCGGGTCGCTGGGGTTAAGATCCAGCATTCGCCGGATCCCTTCGACCGTCGCATCCGCGTACTGCTCGGGATTATCGGACAATAATTTGGAGGAAACGATCCGCCCGTCAGGTGCGCGAGCAACGACGTCGGTAAATGTTCCTCCTCGATCAATCCAGAATTGCCAACGGTTTGAGTCCTCGGCCATGTGCGTTTTACAAAAGAAAGATCAGTGGCGCTCCGCTTTTTTCGCAGCTTCCTCCCGCTGCGCGCTTTGCGTCCTCTGCGCGAAGCTAAGTTTCTAGTCAAGCGCAACCAATGACACAGGCGAAATTTATAAAAATCCGCCAGGCGGTCACATCGAAGGTCTTTGCTTCGTCAAATGGGTCAAAGCAAAACAACATGAAAAAATTCGTGCTATTGATCTTTCAAGGACCCACGCCTCCGGCCGGGTACGCGGTGTTTGAAGCAGAGACAATGGAGGCTGCGATCGAGCTGGCTGCGCGAATTCCGGCGGCTC
>JAFAZK010000117.1 GCA_019239825.1 Verrucomicrobiota bacterium
TGTGGCCGGCCGGAGTTAGCTGCTTTTGCTTTCTCGAAAACGGCGAGAAATTCTTCCATGTTGTGCCCGTCGACCTCGTGGACATCGTAGCCGTAAGCTTGGAAACGCTGCGCCGTATTCTCGCTTTGGCTCAGGGCAGCCATAGCGTCCAGCGTCACGCGATTGGAATCGTAGATGAGGATCAGATTATCCAGCTTGTAATGACCGGCAAACGCAGCCGCTTCGGCAGCAACTCCTTCTTGCAGGCAGCCATCCCCGGCGAGACAGACAATCTTATGGTCAAAGATCGTGTGACCAGCAGTGTTGAACCGCGCTTCCGCCATTTTCGCGGAGACCGCCATTCCCACCGCGTTCCCGACTCCCTGGCCGAGCGGTCCCGTAGTGGCCTCGACGCCGGGAGTCTCCCCAAATTCGGGATGACCCGGCGTTTTGCTATGCAGCTGTCGGAAGTTGCGAATATCATCTAACGAAACCACGTAGCCGGCCAGATGTAACCATCCATACAAGAACATGCTGCCGTGCCCGGCCGAGAGAACAAATCGGTCGCGATTGATCCAGCGAGGATCGTCAGGGTAATAGCGCAGCGCGTGCCCAAACAGCACTGCTCCAATTTCCGCGTCGCCCAATGGCAGTCCGAGGTGGCCGGAGTTGGCTGCCTGAACAGCGTCCATTGTTAATCCGCGTGCCTCGAGCGCAGCCCGAGCCAGTATTTCTATATTCAGTCCCATAGATTCTTTCCGGCGTTGTTAACTAACACGTTTAGTGTGATCGAAGTGCTTAGTTGCCGCTGCCAACCGATAGAACAGGTTGCGTGCCAATCTCGATTTTCAGCTGCCAATTGCTGTCCATCCGGTGGATTACCAATAGGCGGAACAGATCCGCTCCTTTGCCTTGAGGCACATGCGCGCTTTTGGTTCGGGACGATTTTTGAAACGGGCCGGTTTTCGTACCGGTGATATTGGCCGGCATCGAGTCATTAGTCGGTGCCCGTGGAGCGCTGCCTCGCTTGCGAGGCCGATGTCGAGCGGAGCGATATAACTAGGAACGGCCTTGTGGCCCACCTGCGCTCTACGTCTTTCGGAGAGCGGGATCCTCACAATCGCAGTGAATGTTACAGAGTGTAGAAATCGAAAAGGACATGCCGCGCGATTTTCCTCTGTTAACCATCGGCCTCGCAAGCGAGGCAACGCTCCACAGATGGTTGCTCGCCCCACGATTTCGATGACCGTTGCTCAAGCCTAAATCAGGGCCAAAGGACATAGCCCCTTTGGACCAAAGTCCCATAGAATATGGCTCCCTCCGGTCTTTGGTTCTACAGCCCAAAGGAGTCACGGTGAAAGCTGCCTATCAATCAGTAGTTGCGAACCGTTTACCAGCCTTTAGTACGGTTCGACATCTCAGCATTCGGCGTGAAGGAGAAAAGGCGGCGAACCTCCTTCCCGTAATTTTTGAGAGGGTAAATCTATGAAAGAGAGCAGCCCTCTGATTTGTGTGATTGACGACGAATCGGTGATCCGGCAGAGCCTGAGCGCGCTGCTCCGCTCTGCAGGGTTGACGGTGCGGGCGTTTTCCTCGGCCCAAGAATTTTTGGCTAATCCGCCTGCAGAAACGCTCGCCTGCCTGGTGGTAGATATACAACTGCCGGGGATAAGTGGCCTTGATCTGCAACAGGAACTGATCCGCAGGGGCGCTCAAATTCCCATGATTTTCATTACCGGCTACGGCGACATCCCGACGAGTGTCCGCGCTATAAAAGCGGGAGCCATCGAATTTCTGACGAAGCCTTTCAGCGATGAAGACTTGCTTAGAGCAATTGACCAGGCGATCGACCTTGATCGTCAAATTAATCAGTCAAAAACCCGGCAGGCTCGAAAGCGACCCTACCCAGAAGACGAATTGCCCAGCGAAATCGCCTTTTCGGGCATAGTGGGCAGGAGTGCGGCGTTGCGCCGGGTGCTGAAGGATGTCGACACCATCGCTCCCACTAGTGCGACCATCTTAATTTTTGGTGAAACCGGAACCGGAAAGGAACTGATCGTCGACGCGATTCACCAACGCAGCCGGCGGAGAGGTAAACCCCTGGTCCGCGTGAATTGCAGCTCA
Source organism: Verrucomicrobiota bacterium (assembly GCA_019239825.1). Taxonomy (GTDB): domain Bacteria; phylum Verrucomicrobiota; class Verrucomicrobiia; order Chthoniobacterales; family JAFAMB01; genus JAFAVN01. The sequence goes on from JAFAZK010000117.1 coordinate 2,104, forward strand.
ATACCGAAGGAATTGTTTGAAAGTGAGTTCTTCGGCCATGTGAAAGGGGCGTTCACCGGCGCTATCAAGGATCGGCTCGGGCGGTTCGAGGCTGCGGAGGGTGGAACCCTTTTTTTGGACGAGGTCGGTGAAATTCCTGTTGAACTACAGAGCAAACTGTTGCGCGTTCTCCAGGAGAAATCTTACGAACGAGTGGGGGAGGAGCGCGAGCGGCACGCGGACGTGCGAATCATTGCGGCTACTAATCGCGACTTAAAGAAAGAGGTGGCCGAGGGCCGCTTTCGCGAAGATCTTTACTACCGTCTAAATGTTTTCCAGTTGAAGGTCGCGCCCCTAAGGAACCGCCCAGAAGACATCCCTCTTCTGGCAAAGCATTTCGTCGACTCGTCTGCAAAAGAACTCGGATGTCCGAAACCGCGACTAACCGAGGCGGGCATAAAAGCGCTCCAAGGCTACGATTGGCCCGGCAACGTCCGGGAACTGCGAAACGTCATCGCGCGGGCCGTCATTTTTGCTCAGGGTGGCGTTTTGGATTTCGATGTTCCGGCGTTTGGATCCTCAGCGGATCTAACTTCTTTGGCGCCACCCGATGTTGATGAAACCGGACCGGGATATCTCACCGACGTAGAAATTCGACGCCGCGAACACCAAAACCTTCTCGTTGTGCTGGAGAAGGCTGGCTGGAAAGTCAAAGGCGCTGGTGGAGCCGCGGAGCTTCTCGGGGTCAGCCCCACCACCTTGTTCGCCCGGATGCAAAAGATTGGTTTGAAACGGCCGGATTGATGCCTGTGGAGCGCTGCCTCGCTTGCGAGGCAACGCTCCACGGCTTCGCCTTATAGTGGTGGGCGCGCGCAGCCGCCAGTCCTTTTCACGACTCTGCGACACTAAGGCCTTCTAAAACCCATCTTTTCTATCCGGGCGAACAAGGTAGTGGGACTAACGCCCAAAAGCTCGGCGGCTCCGCCGGTACCTTTGACTTTCCAACCCGTCTTCTGGAGCACAATGGAAAGGTTCTCCCTTTCGCGGCGGCGAATTTCAGCTTCGGTTAAGTATCCGGCATTGCTATCATCGCGACTCGCCGGCTTCTGGCAGGTTAGTTCCGCCGGTGGGTTAGCCATCGGTAGATCGAACTGCAAAGCGCCACCTTGAGCAACGATAGCAGCCCTTTGAATCACATTACATAGCTCGCGGATGTTTCCCGGCCAATCGTAGTCCAACAACGCCTCTGTTCCAGCCCGCGTCAACCTGGGTCTCGGACAACTGAGTTCTTTTACTACTGTCTCAATAAAATGCGAGGCGAGCAGCGGGATATCTTCTTTCCGGTCCCGAAGCGGCACCACTTTAATTGGAAAAACATTTAGTCGATAATAAAGATCTTCACGGAAGCGGCCGGCTGCGACTTCTTGCTTCAGATGTCGATTAGTCGCTGCGACGATCCGAACATCCGCGGTTCTGCTTCTGGTTTCTCCTACCCGTTCGTAAGATTTCTCCTGCAGCACACGAAGCAATTTGCTTTGTAGTTCCAGGGGGATCTCGCCAACCTCGTCAAGAAACAGAGTTCCACCACAGGCCGCTTCGAATCGACCGATCCGGTCTCTCACCGCGCATGTAAACGCGCCTCTAATGTGGCCGAAGAACTCGCTTTCGAACAATTCTTTTGGTATTGAGCTACAGTTAACCCGCACTAACGGCTTGTCTCTCCGCAAACTGTGTTGGTGAATGGCGCGAGCGATGAGCTCTTTCCCGGTTCCAGTTTCACCTAAGATCAAGACGGTCGCATTGCTGGCGGCAACCATTGCGACCTGGCGCAACACGTGACGCAACGCTGGACTCACGCCCACGATCTCAGAAAAATCGGTTTCCTTGCGCGGCTTGGTCTCTAAGCGTGTTTCGTCTTCAGCGGTTTCCTCTTCTTCGATTAGCGGTCCACGCTCAATCGCTTCGTTTACCGTACGAAGCAGGTCTTCATCGCTGCAGGGCTTAGTAAGAAATTCAAAAGCTCCCGCCTTCATGGCCTGAACACTCATCGGAATGTCGCCGTGACCCGTCATGAATATAATCGGGATCCGAGATTCGCCGCCAAGTTCTCGTTGTAGCTCAAGACCGGTTATTCCGGGCATTCGCACATCGAGCACAATGCAGCTGGGGCTTTCCGAAGGCCGGCTGCTCAGAAACTCCTGTGCCGAAGCAAATGTCTGTACCTTCAAACCCACTGAGCGTAACAAATTACTCAGGCTTTCCCGAATCGCAGATTCATCATCGATTACACAGACCAACGGACTATGCTCATTCATGGTTAACCTCCCCGGCAAGCCGCAAGTTTGTTGCGAGCAAGCCTAACTGCTTTGCTTTTTTTTTAGAGCGGTATCAATTGCATTCAGCAGATCTTCCTCTTCAAAGGGCTTATTCAAAAAAGCCACGGCGCCCGCTTCGAGAGCTTGCGTTCGCTGACCTCCACTTTCGTGTGCGGTCATAAAAATGATCGGCACGTCGGGACTGCTCACAACCAACTGCCGTTGGAGCTCGAGTCCGCTCATCCCAGGCATACATACATCAAGGATCAGGCAGTCAGTCTCACTCAGTTGGCTTGATTCCATGAACGCTTCGGCCGAGGCAAACCCGCACGCGCGAAAACCAGCGGATCGGACCAGGTTGTCTAGCGATCTCCCGAGGGCCTCGTCATCGTCCACGATCGAAATAAGCGGAATTCTTGGCATAGCCTGTTTGTTAAACATCGTTAGCCTCGATTGCTAACTTGCCCTCCGGGACTCGCAATGCAGGCTGACAGCAGAAAGCTGGCCTGGGCGAACGAGAACTTCTACTCTTCCTTAGTAAAGGCGACTACGACTTTCGGACTATTATTCCCAGCCTATCGGCCATCCTGACCAGTTCGGGCAGTGAATCGGCTCCCATCTTCTCCATCACTTGATGCCGGTGAATTTTGACGGTGGTTTCGCTGGTACCGAGTTCAGCTCCTATCTGCTTGTTGAGCAGGCCGGCCACCACTCTTTCCATGACTTCGCGCTCACGG
>JAFAZK010000148.1 GCA_019239825.1 Verrucomicrobiota bacterium
GCCTTAGGCGCTTCCACGGCCCGATAAATGTCGAGCAAAGATATCCGTCGGGCGGGCCTGGCTAACCAGCATGAGCCGCCTTTGCCAGTTGCAGTCTTGACCAGCCCGGCCTTCGATAGTTTGGCCAGAATACGCCGTACGAAACTGGAGCTAGTGTTAACGCTGCCGGCGATCTCTGCAGAATGGACCTCCTTACCCGTCGCATGACCCAAAGCGGCCATGATGTGGGTAGCGACAGCGAATCGCGTATTGGTCATACTGTTATGGTAAAAGTAACAATATAATCTCACCCGTCAAACCCTTTGCTGAGCACATTTCGAGCAGTTCTACGCTCTGCCCAAGGGAGGCACGACCACCGCTATGGCGAAATCATCCCGATGGTGGCTAGCCACTTCTCCGCTAACGACGGCCATCTGTCATCGGATACTTCGTCTGCCGTAGCCCAAAGCCATGGCCGCCCTGGATAGTACGAGACTGAGAACATTCGATATTTCGTACTCAGCTTCTCTGACCCGGTGAACACCCTAAGCCGGCCCGTCGTCGAGGAGGTTGCAAAGATCAGAAGTCGGTTGGCACACAAAGTGGTTTAGAGCTTCGACTGTGTAGTAGGAAAAATGCAATCTGGCATCCCAAAAACATGACCACCTGGCCCATACTTATCTGTGTCAATCTGCGTTCTGCGGTCGCCTTTTCTCAGCCTTGTGTGCTTAAATTTGCCCCGAGTGCTATCCTGGTCGACGATTGGGTTTGCCAAACTTGAGCCATGATTCAGACCAGCGAGTCAGATGCTTCCAGACTGTTGTCCAACATTGATGACGATGAGAAATTCTACCGGGATACGGAGAGCCTCGCCCATCCGAGACTGACCGACCAGCAGCTTGCCATGCTGGAACAGATCGGCATCCGCCGCGTGGTTCGCCAAGGCGAATTAGTGACCAAGGCCGGCCAGCGTAATGTTGGGCTAACGGCGGTTTTGCGCGGTGAGCTGGAGGTCTTCGAATCGCGTGACGGACGGGAGCTGATCCTGGCAAGCCCGGGTCCGCGCGAATTTCTCGGAGACGTCGCTATGCTCACGGGCACCGCGGCCTTAGCGAACTCTCGAGGCAAGGCGGCAGAGAGCGAAGTTTTGCAAGTGCCGGCGGATCGACTACGCCAAGCGCTCGCCGAGTTGCCCGGCGTTGGTGAACCGATCGTGCAGGCATTCATCATGCGCCGGAAGCGAATTATGCGTGACCGGGAGTTTGCCGGGCTGCGAATTCTTTCGTCTAAAGATTCTCGGGACGGCCGCGAGCTTGATGATTTTCTAGACAAGAATCATGTCCCGCATCGCCTGGTCGATTTTCTCACCGACGAGGGCCGCGCTTTAGCAGAACGCTTGCACTTGGGTAGCCACGATTTGCCTGCGTTGATCACGGCAAATGGAATGCCGCTCCGGCATCCTTCGCTGAGGGAAGTGGCGCGCATAGCCGGGTTGCTAAAACCCTTAGCCTCTGATGAGGATGAAGAAGTCAATTGTGACCTGGCCATTGTCGGAGCCGGCCCGGCCGGTCTGGCGGCCGCAGTCTATGCTGCTTCGGAAGGTTTACGAACCGTGGTTCTGGAAGGGTACGCACCGGGTGGACAAGCGGGATCGTCTTCATTGATCGAGAATTTTTTTGGGTTCCCCACCGGGATCAGTGGCGGAGAACTGGCCTTTAGAGCGCAGCTTCAGGCTTATCGTTTCGGAGCGAAATTTTCGACCCCAACCCAGGCCCTCTCCCTGACCCTGAACGGAGGCGAACACCGTGCCACGTTGAGCGTCGAAGGCTGCAACTGCCTCCTCCATGCCAGGTGTGCGATCATTGCGACCGGGGTCAATTACCATCGGCTGGACGCAGAGGGGCGGGAAAACTTCGAATGTGCCGGTCTTTATTACGCTGCTACCGCCCGGGAAGGGCGCCTCTGTTCCGGTTCGACCGTAGTCGTCGTAGGCGGGGGAAATTCGGCCGGACAGGCAGCCATGTTTTTATCGGAGTGCGCCCAGAAAGTGTTGTTAGTGGTTCGTGGCGACGGTCTGAGCAAAACGATGTCGACTTACCTTGCGCGCCGGGTTGCGGTTAAGGAAAACATCGAAATTTTAACGAACACCGAGGTCAGGCAAATGATGGGCGGGAAGGTGCTCGAAGCGATCGAACTGGAAAACACGGAGACTCATGAACGATGGAGAGTGCAAACGCCGGCTGTCTTTTCCATGATCGGCGCTAAGCCATGCACTTCCTGGCTGCCCCCAGAAATCGAACTTGATGACAAAGGTTTCATTAAGACGGGGCCGTCGGTAGCTAACTTGGCTACCTGGAAAACGGTGGAACGTCCGCCTGGGCCATTGGAAACGAGTTGGCCTGGTGTCTTTGCCGCGGGCGACGTACGGTCCGGCTCAGTTAAACGTTGTGCTGCGGCGGTCGGCGAAGGCGGCATGGCGGTCGAAGGCGTGCATGAAGTCCTCAAGACTTACAGATAGCGCTTTAGGGATAGGCCTGCATCGAGCGAAAGCCCAAACGCGCGGCTTAGGGCGATAAACGCTATCACTTAGCGTTCACGCGGCCTCTAGGTGGGCGCAAGGAAACGCTGTCTGTGCTTTATCGCTATTTCAAGCAACACGTTGCACCTCCCGGGCAAATACGAGTCATTTGCCACACCTAGCCCTGCCATGACACTTTCTGGAGATGCTGCACTTTAACGACTCTGACTTACGGTTCCTGGTCGAGACCGTGGTTGCCAACCGGCGGGACTACGATCACATCGTTAATCTGATCCGGGGTAAGGATGATCTGATCGAGCCGATGTTGCAGGATCCGAAGTTGGTCCAGCGGCTCTTTGAAGAGGAAGCAGGTCTAGTCCGCGTGTCCCCTTTTTTTCTATTTACAGTGCTTTTGCTCCAGGTCAGGCGTGATTTGGAAGGGACGGCTTACGTTCTGGAAGTGGACTTCAAAGGGAAGCGGATTCCGGTGTTTGAAGCTCAAGCGGTAACGGATCTGCTGGGTCGTGTGGAGATCCGCGATTACCTCGCCGATATGCTGGCATCTTTTACCAGGACCAATAGCGGAGCTATTTACTGGAGAGAGCGCGGCGCCTGGCACAGACGGCGATTCAGCGACCTCGATATCGATGACATGGTTGACCTTGCTCGCATCATTGATCCCGAGATGCGGCCGGCATTGTATAAACGAATTGCAGACATCGCCTTATTCCTCAGCGGTATTTTTCCGGATCATCTCACGGTGTTTGCATCGCGTCATCAATCCAGGTTCTCGGACAAACGATCCTTGAAAGATTACGAACAGCAGGGGAGTCGCTTCTTTCGAATAGCGGCGCAAGAAACCGATCAAATCCGGTGGCGGCCGGCCATGCGAACGTTGGCGGAAAGGTTTACGTTAGCGCGCTGGGCGTTAAACACGCTCGGTGATCGTTACCTTAAGACTCAACGCGAGCATTATTTCCAGTCGCCGAACCGGGAGATTTGATCGCAGAATCGATCCGGCAGATTCGGAAGTTCCCGTCTCAAAACGGTTTACAAAAAGCGGTGGCGATGAGACTCTCGGAGGTCTTCGGGTAGAATGTACGAATCGATCATATCGGCATGTGAGGTAATGGACACTTTGGGCTTACCTCGGGCGGTAGCGGATTTCGGCTCCGATCGTTTCATTTTCGCGAACAGCGCGTTTTTGCGGGTCGCCGGAATTAAGGCGGAGACGCTTCCGAGCCTGACTCTTTCGGCGATAGTCCAACTTCACGTTGGTTCTGTAGCCTGGAACACCGGTCAACTGATCCCGATTTCAGTCGAGTCTTGCGATCAAGGCTTTATTATAAGAGGACATGCCGTCTTCGCTGATAGCGGTCTAGTCTATTTGATGGTTCCCCTGTTTGGCGATCCGAGCGCGGATTTCGAATTGGGCAGGTCAGTAGGAAAAGAACAGGAACGGCAACGCCTGTCGCGTTATGTAAACGAACGTTTGGTGCCAGAGTTAAAAACTGCTATCTCGTCGATTGAAGCGGCTCGCCGCCATATGCACGATGACGAGGAAGAGTCCGAGGCGAAGTTTGAAAAGATCGTCCAGGACCTCAATGGCCTGCTCCAAGCAACACGCGAAGAGCTCCTGCAAGAGCCAGAACAACCAGTCACGATTGAGTCAGCCTGACAACCGGGAATAGACACGAATGAACGCGAATAATAAAGGTTCGCGAAACTAACGGGACCAGTCTCCGAACAAGAAATCATCTGCACCTATCTGCAGCTTGTCCTCTGCAGCTTTCGCCCTGCAAATACTTTGTCTCCCGGTGCAGCGAAGTAGGATTCGTCTGCGGTTGTTTTGTCTCTCATTCGCGTCCATTCGCGGTTACTGTCGTGTGGGTTGATTCCAGCCTCGTCCCCAATCACCGAGAGCTTCCCAGCCTGAATCGGTCACTACGACCGTGTCCTCCAACTTCACGAAGCCGACGTCCGGATGTTTCAGAGAGGTTTCAATGGACAGAACCATCCCGGTTTGAAGTGGTCGTTTGGCGTGCTTGTCGGGATAAGGGACCGGTCCGGTAGCGGTCAGTCGAGGAGCTTCGTGCGGGATTAGTCCCATGCCGTGGGCGACAAAATGCATATCTGCGCGATGGGGACAGGTCTCCAAAGCTTTCAGAGCGGAGTCGTAGATGCTGCCGCCGAGAGCTCCGGCTTTGACCGGGGTTCGTGCCGCAGTCTGAACCGAGTCAACTTCGTCTAACAGTTCTTTCATCAGCGCGATAGGCTCTCCTAACACTCCCATTCTGGCCATATCCGCCAGATAGCCGTGCCATTGACCACCTGTGTCGATCGAGATGATCTCGCCGTTCCCAATCCTTCGGCTTGAAGGTCCTCGGCCAAAGGTTGGACCTGTTGCAATCAAGGTAAAACCGTAATCGAGGCCTCTGGACGTTTCTTCCATTCGCAGATGTTCGACGATGTCGGTTTCTATCATCCCCTCCCGCAACCAATGAAACGTGGCTACCATGGAGTCCACGATGGCAGCGGCCGCTTTTCGTATCTGATTGAGTTCTTCGGTAGTCTTAGCTGCTCGTAGTTCCTCGAGAACTTCCGTGCTATCTACAAAAGTTGCGCCGGGCAGTTGGGATCTCAATGTCTCCCACGCGTTCGCGGTCCAGAACTCGAGTTCCAGACCGATCTTAGGAGCGGTTAGTCCGAGCGATTTTACGTATAGAGCGGCGATTCGCGCCGCCTCGGTCGAAGTCCAAGCTTCGGTTGAAATCCGTTGCGGCCAGAATGGAAACACTTCGATGCCCCAAGATTCGTCGCCGCTTCCGACATAGAACGATTGGTCCACCTGTCCCTTAAGGTAGCCGAGGATCGGCAAATATCGCCCTAAGCCGATTGTATCCAGGTGTTCGAAAAAATAGTAACGATACCCACCCAACAGGTATTGCAGATTGTGTTTCGATGTAACCAAGAGCATATCAATACCTGATTCATCGAGCAGAGTATCGAGCTTAACGGTTGAGAAGGGGGTCGATTGCATAGCGGCAGTGGCGAAGACGGTAAGCCCGAGTCGGGCCACATTCCAATGTCACCGGTAGGGGCGAACTCTCCGGACGAAAGAAAATTCGATTTGTTATGAAACAATCCCCCACGCTTCGCGGTTAGCGAGCGTAGAACCTGAAAGACGCTATCTGCTGCTAGCGCTGGCCGCATTCGCGTTAGCCTCGCCACTCCTGCGATACCGTTGCACCCTTAACGGAAGCTGCCTGTCAGGGCAGATGCAATTTACCGCGTTCGCCAGCTTTCTGCCCCTGCGGGAGATCCACCAGGGGGCTGGGCCGGCGACAGTTCCGGGTACGACAATTGAAACAACACTGAACCCAGGACGGCGCGTACTCGCATATTGAAGAAAATATCACCGATGGACAATCGGCCGTCCGGTTATTAGAGGTATTTATGCCTGCACCCGAAGTTGTCCTCTGTAGTCCAGTTAGAACGGCGATCGGCGCCTTCAATGGGTCGCTTAAGACCATCCCAGCTACCGAACTGGGCGCGGTGGTGGTGCGAGAAACCCTGCAGCGGGCGAAACTCGATTCGGCGGCCATCGAAAGCGTGGTGCTGGGCAATGTCATCCAGGCCGGCAATAAGATGAACCCGGCGCGGCAAGCCGCGATCAACGGCGGGATTCCGGTGTCAGTTCCTGCGATGACGGTGAACCGGGTCTGTGGCTCGGGTGCTCAAGCGATCGTGACAGCTGCTCAGCAAATTAATGCCGGTGAAATCGAACTCGCGATTGCCGGCGGTCTGGAAAACATGGATCGAGCGCCCTACCTGATGGATGGCGGTCGCTGGGGGTACCGAATGGGCCCGGCTGAGATTCATGACAGCATGTTGCGTGATGGCCTCGATGATGCTTTTTCGGGAAAACATTCAGGATGGCATACGGAGGACCTGGTTACGTATGCAAAGCTAAGCCGGGAAGCGCTGGATCGTTTTGCCGAGCGCTCTCAGCGTCTTTTTAGCCAGGCTCAGAAAGCAGGTAAGTTCCGGGATGAGATCGTCTCAGTAGAAGTTCCCGGAAAGAAAGGGACGGTTATTTTTGATCAAGATGAAGCTCCGCGCCCGGATACCACTTTGGAAGTGCTGGCTAAGCTGCGGCCGGCATTCCGCGAAAATGGAATAATTACGGCGGGCAATGCCCCCGGCCTTAATAGCGGCGCCGCGTCGATGATTGTGGCCGATCGTGCGGCTGCGGAGTCAAAGTCATTGACACCGGTTGCCCGCTTGGTTGCGTACGGTGTCGCCGCAGTCGAACCCGGCATGTTTGGATTAGGTCCGGTTCCAGCCGTTAGAAAAGCGCTCGAGCGAGCGGGGTGGAAACTAGGCACGGTCGAACGAATCGAGATCAACGAAGCGTTCGCAGCCGTCCCTCTAGCCATCGCCAGGGAGCTGGATCTTCCGGAAGACATCATCAATTTCGAAGGAGGGGCTATCGCCCACGGACATCCGATTGGAGCGACCGGGGCGATATTAACGGTGCGTTTGCTTCACTCGATGAAACGAGATGGTTTGAGCCGCGGGGTCGTCACGCTCTGTATCGGTGGCGGGCAAGGCATCGCCTTGGCGCTCGAAATGCTGTAGGATTGACCCAGGAGGTTTCTCCGCCTTCGTCCTTTATTCCCGGAACTATGGCGGACAGGAAGGCGGACAAGCAATTCTTATGCGGCATTATCTGATAGCGGCAGCTTTCTGTGCCTGTTTCGCGGTGTGGTCGACGAGCCTTAAAGCCAGCGCCCGGGTAGAATACGTGCATCCAGAAAGCTTTACTGATGTCTCGTTTCGGAGCATGACCCACGAGGCCGCTGCAGCACGCCTGGAGCGAGAGTTGACGAAGACGATCCAGGAGGCGGCAGCCCAATACTTGAGCAAGTATCAACTCGATGTGCAGATTGTGGACGTTGCTATGGCGGGGCGGGAGGCGTTCGAGAGACCAGGGTTTAACGCGGATCTTCGAATCCGGAATCAGATGGGGAAACCACCAAAAATCTCAGTGCGATATGAAATCAAGGATCCCCGCGGACACGTGATTGCAAAGGGCACCCGCGTCTTGACAGATCTTAGCTATCAGCTCGATTACGCAAACTCGGAAATCGACGCGCTGTATCCGGAGAAACAGCTTCTCCGTCGCTGGATCCGCGATTTGCCGAGGTAGTTAGCAGCGCTAAGCGAAAACCTGAAGCGCTACGTCGCAAGCGAGGCAGCGCTCCAACGGTTTCGACCGCTTCCGGGTCAGAACGCGAAGCGCAAGCCGAACCGCGTCGTCATGAAGTTGTTTTTCGACTGGTTTACAACTTGATATCTGAAGTCCGAAAACACTCCGATGTGCGGCGTGAATCGGTACTCAAGTCCTGCGCCGAAGTCTCCGAGAACCTCATCGTCCGTATTCCGACGATTCAAGGTTTGCGCATGTCCGAAAGTAACGGCTCGGGTAAACACGTTATTTGAATTGAATACCCCGCCAACACCGCCAAATACATACGGCGCGAGATGAAAGTTGGGATATTTGAGATCCAGAGGGTAACGCAGAATCACGTTCCCGGTCACCGTCGACCCGAAAAAATCACCTGGCATCTCGTTAAAGAAATTCCCGTCGATCGAGAAGCCCAGATATCGCAACAGAAAGTACTGACCGTCAATACCTCCTCCCCAGGCGTGGTTTCCGATTGCACGGACGTTATCGTTCCGGGTCCAATCGTAAGCCGCAAAAAGTCCGATACTGAATTCGTTAGCGCGAAAATAACTCTCTGGTGGCGGCGCCGCTGGGGCGACGACTTCCTTTGAGCTGGTGACGGGCTCACCGGCGGAAGCCGACAGGACCTGCGAGGCGATTACTACGATGGTTAAGGCGAATATTCTTTTCATAAGTAAGCGACTTCTTTATAAGCGCCGCGAGTTCGCTGCCGGAAGGGTAAGTGGACGTATCTGAAAATCCGTTAAATTCGGCATCCCAGGGAACGGCAGCGATGAGCCCCTGCTCATCCGGGCTTTTGATTTCCGCCTGATTTTCTCGCTAAACGCCTGGATGGGCAGGTGCTTCGCCGTATCGGCTTCAACTCACTAAATAGCCGCCATCCACCGGTAAAATGATGCCGGTATAAATGTCGCGGCGGGTGAGCAAAGAAAGACCACGGCGCCAGCGGTTTACAATCCGTGCGCATCCTCATGGAACCAACCAAGTTCAACCACCGTTTGAAATTGCTCGAGCTTAAACCCGATCAAAGCCGATTTTCCCGAGTCATCGGACATGAGGAGGTACATACAAATCGCGAATGGACGCGAATGAACACGAATAAAAGACAAGAAGTGAATCGCAGACTACGCCGATGGAAGCAGATAAAGAGCGGGTAGCGGTTGCTGCCAGGAAACTATCTGCGTTCATCTGTGGTTGTTTTACTCTTTTATTTGTGTCCATTCGTGTCCATTCGCGGTTGAGTATTCTGTCTTTAGAACATTGCATTTCCTTATGAATTTCATCGTCGTTGGCGTTGGCTTTTGGGGACGGAAGTGGGTCGAGCTGTTGCAGACTTATCCGAATGCATCGGTTGTCGGAACTGTCGACAAAAGCGAGGCTGCGGCCGGATGGTCTCAGCAAACGTATGATATTCCATGTTTCCCGGATTTGGTCACGGCCGCAGCGAAGACTTCAGCGGACGCGGTGTTAGTGGTCACCAATCCCAGCCAACACAAGCCGGTTATCCTGGAAGCGTTACGTCTTCGGAAACATGTCCTCGTGGAGAAGCCAATGGTTACGTCCATGGAGGAGGCCTCGGAGATCGCGACTGCTGCCCAACATGCTCCGGGCAAAGTAATGGCGGCGCAAGGTTACCGGTTTCTAAAAGGGGCAGGCCTAGTTCGTGAACGGCTGGCTCACGGGGATATCGGTCTGCTGCAAGCAGTAAAAGTCCGGTTTCGCAGACATTTGCCCGATGTCATCGAAAATCCGGAACATTCCATCTACGTGTTACCTCACTCGATTCTGCTCGATATGTCCGTCCATCATGTCGATTTGTTGCGGTACATGACGCAGCATGAGGTGGCTAGTGTCGTGGCAGTGGAACACGACACGCCGGACAACGCTTTTAAACATCCTTCAAATGCCCTTTGTCTGATGCGGCTGCATGGCGACATCCCGGTTATCTGGGATGGTGACTGGTGCGCACGAGGCGCGGCGACTTCCTGGGAAGGCGAATGGCAGTTTGTTGGCAGCCGCGGCCGGCTTTTCTGGGATGGGGTGATCGATCAAGCATTTAGCACCTCGGTACGGTTAGAAATCCCCGATCAAGAAGTTCAGGAGCTGATCTCAGTTGAGCCGGTGCAAGAACGCCGATTACCTTTGCTCGAACATTTCATCGAAAGCATTGAGCATGGCCAACAGCCGGAGCCGAGCATCGAAGATAATCGAAAAACCCTCGCCGTAGTTTTCGGGAGTTTGGATTCGGTGCTGCAGAAGCGAGAGATCAGGTTGTGAGCGTTGGATGAGAGGACGGTCGAAGGCTTTCTCCCGTGAAACAATTACTACTGATCTGCCTTCACGAAAAGGCCGTTTCCCACGATATTTTTAACCACGAATGGGAGCGAATGGTCACGATTATAAGACGAAAAGCTTAACCTCAGATCAGCACCTACATCACTCTTAACGTTGCCACTTCTCATACCAGAATTCAGGGAAAGCATGAGTTAAATCTTCGCCTTCGAGCCGAGGGCTAAACGGTTTTCCGCAAGCTCGAGTTATATTAGCCAGTTCGGTCAATCGATTGGCTGCATCTAATCTCGCTTTCTCTCGAAGTTCTGGGTCCTTGGTCGAGGCCGCATCGCGCCAGATGGAACGCCCGGCTAGAAAACCGGATGCTCCGGCGTTGCAGGCAATCTCGACCTGAGTCTTGAAACTATCGTAGCCGACGCCGGCTGATAGGATGACCCACGGGACATTGATCGAAGCGTCAAGTTGCTGGCAAGCCGCCAAAGCTTCGGCTTTGCCGGCATCGCTGTCGACGTAACCCGGAAATTCGACCTTGAGCATGTCGGTACCGAGCGCATTCGCTTCGCGAGCGCTCTCGATGATTCCTGCAACTCGACGTTCGCGCCAAGCGTCCGATTTCGGATCTTCTCCTTCTAAGGGATACCAGATCGGTTCCACTACCAATGGGAGAGAGAGCGCGGTGCACTCTTTAGCTAGAGCACGGACTACCTCTCTTTGGTGATCGGCCACACTGCTGTCCGGCCTGAAGAACCAGAGCAGTTTGCACACATCCACGCCCAACATCTTCATCTGCTTAGTTCCCCAATTCTCGCGGAACCGGGTCGTTCGGGTCGCAGTTGACGGTTTGTAATCCTCGTCCTCAACGCTGGCCATCAAACCAACGCTTCCTGGAAGCGCCCGGGAAGCGATAGCTTGCGCTAACCCGTAGCGAGCATCTAACAGAAAAGCAGTGCATTGGTCGGCCAATGCGCGGATTAGCTTGTTCTTGGCTTCACCGGTTTGTTGGTAAGTCACCTGACTGAGATCGCTATTTAACAGTTCTTGAAAATCTGAGAGATGATCGAGTGCGCAGATCAAGAAATATCCGTCTGCACTAGTCACTCGTTGAAAGCTACGCAATTTACCGGGATCGATGATTTTCGTGTTCATTACCTGTGTTTTCTCAATAGGTTAAAGGGTTGTCGTTCGGGATTTCCAGTTGGTTAACAAGGTTCCGGCGAGGAAGGTGTCGCCTAAACCAATAGTTGCTTTTGGTTGTTCCAGATATGGAGCGGGGCAACAAATCAGGGTGCTACCATTCTGTTTGCTGGTTTGCGGATAGGGCGGTTCGTGAAAAAGCGCGTTGGGTGGAACGCCGGCCGGGATCGATATCTGACCCTGGGCGGCTCGGCACGACGCGACCAGACAACCGCACATCAGTGATTCAAGTTCGCGTTCCGGATCGTCGTCAGAAGTAGAGGCTAATGCCCAGGTGTCGGCATGAACACAGATCCGTTTGAGTCCTAGCTTTTCTCGAAGATTGATAACCTCAGCGTCCACGTCGCCGGATCCAAACTGCCGCAGTTCCGAGTGGCTCATTCCAAGCGAAGAAATCAGCGGTGCGAGGGCTGACAAAACTTGGTCGCGAAGCGATAGATCTTCGTAACCGCCGAGTTCGAGGTGGATGGCCGTCAAGCCTTCATCACGCCAGGCGGACAGAAGATTTTTGGTATACTCCAATTCGGCCGCCAGGGATGCACTAGCGACCTCATTGAAACCGCAGATCACTGCAGCGCTGGCTTGGCTAGCTTGGGCGATGCTTTTGTGCACGAAAGCAAGATCACGGTCCAAGGGGTCGTCGGCGAATCGAACGATAACCCGGGTTGATCGTTTGGCCCGCTCCGAGCCGACCACCTCGCCTGCATTGAACTCGAAGATATAATGAGCCGGTTTGCTGGGGCCGGAGCCTTCTAACGCACCGCGCTTTTCTAATCTCTGCCGGGTAGCCACAAGTACGTCGGGATGAATGACGGAAAGTTGTCGCTGGCTACGATCTTGTAACGTGACCAGCGCAGGTGCTCCGAGCACGGCTAGCGTCTGAGCTGCCTGTGCTCCGGTCCCGCCTAATCCCCAGCTCGATATAGTCAAGTTCTGCGCGATCCATCCCTCGGCTTCGGGCCAGTCAAAAAACAGTTCGCCACCGATGCCATTAGCAGCACGCCACTGGAGAGCTTTGGCTAGCTGCACCGGCTTGCAGCTCGTGGCCGCAAAGAGCGGTCCGGCGTCAGCCAATCGCAAATAGGCGTCTGTGCAAGTTGCCAGTCCACATAAAGTTAGTGGCATTCGAGGGGCCAAGCCGCCTAGTCGTGGCACCAGCGACGCATATCGTTCTCGCCAAGAATCGAGCGTCATTCCTTAACCGCGCCTCCAGTGATTCCCGAGATGATGTTTCTCTGAAAAATCAATACCAATGCGACTAACGGAAATGTGACCACAACTGAGGCAGCTGCGATGTCCCCCCAGGGCACGTAGTGTAGATCGGTGAAGTTAGCGATACCAACCGGGACGGTCTGGCGATTGATATCCGATGTAAAGGCGAGGGCGAACATGAACTCGTTCCACGCCGCGATAAACGAAAGTAGGCCAGTGGTTACGATGCCTGGTAACGCAATCGGCGCGATGATCCGGAAGAAGATGGTGAGCGGTCGGGCGCCGTCCAAGCGAGCTGCTTCGTCAAGGGTGGTTGGGATGGTACGAAAGTGCCCGAACAACACCCAGATTACGAACGGGAGACCTAGTGCGAGATAGACGACGATCAGGACGCGATAGGTATCCAGCCAACCGAGAGTCGAGGCTAGTACATATAGGGGCGCCACTACCGCAATTTGGGGAAACATCGATACCGCCAATACAAAACCCAGCACTCCGAATTTGCCGCGAATATCGAGTCGAGCTAAGGCGTAGGCAGCGACGGCGCCAATGACTAAACAGAGGAGGGTGGAAACGCCTGCCACGACCAGCGAATTGAAGATGTAACGCTGAAAGCTTTTCGCGGCGAAGATGTTAACGAAGTGATCGAAACAGATCGGGATGGGTAATAGGTTCGGTTGATCGCCGATTAAGTTCCGGTCTAGCTGTAGCGACGTAGAGAGTTGCCAGAGAAAAGGTCCAACTGACCAGATCACAATCAGCACTGAGCAAAAATAGATCAAGAGTCGCGAAATCGGTATCCTCGGGCGCACTAAGCGTCTAGTTAGTGGGACCACGGAGGATGCACTCACAATTTGACCTCCCGGAACCGTTTTAACAAAAAGACACCGAATCCGACGGCGATGAGGATCTCGGTTAGGAACATTATCGTTGATAAAGCCGAGCCGTATCCGAACTGAAGCGCGGAAAACAGGTTCTTATAAGTGAGTGTGGATAGGACTTCGGTCGAGTCAGCCGGTCCGCCTCCGGTAAGCACGTACACCAAATCAAAGATGCGAAATGCGTCGAGCGCTCTGAACATGGCGGCGATCAAAAGGCTGGGCGCCAGCAACGGGAGCCGGACCATCCAAAATTGTTGCCAAGGATTTGCTCCATCGATACTAGCAGCCTCGGTTAGAGAACTTGGAATCGTCTGTAAACCCGCAAGGAGCAACAGCGCCATGAATGGTGTCGTTTTCCAAACATCCGCTATCACGATCGTGGGCAACGCGAATTCCGGTGATCCATACCAGTTGATGTTGGTATGGATCAGCCCGAAAAGACGAGCCAGGTAGTTCACTAGACCGTGCTGACCGTCGAACAACCAGCCAAACATTTTGGAAGTAACCACGGTGGGAATCGCCCAGGGAATCAGCATGGCGGCTCTGACAATTCCCCGGCCCAGGAATCGTTCGGTTAATACCAGCGCCATCCCGAGACCGATGATCGTTTCCAGTAGGGTTGAAGCCCCAGTGAACTCGATGGTATGCCCCCAGGCATTCCAGAATTGGCCATCCGCAAAGAGTTGCTGATAGTTGCTAACCCCAATGAACGCGTCGTCTGGTGAGGAAAGGGTTGTATTCCTAAACGACAGCCACAGTCCTAACAAAACCGGATAGACCGATACCGCGCCGATCGCGCTCAGGGCAGGAACTAACAACAACCAGGCACCCGGTCGCCATCGGGGAAATCGGGTCCCCGATTCGACATGGACTTGGGTAATGGTTCTTGCCACCGGCATAAATAATAATCCAGCGTTTGGCTTCGCTCTCATTCTCGTACTCGTCCTGCTCCTCGATAAGCCGACGGCGGAGGGATGGAGTGTTAGAGTAGTAGAGCAGTGCTGGTTTTGATTAAGCCTTCACGATCGTTTCGATCTTTTGTTTGGCGCCCTTGAGTGACTCCTCAACTTTGCCGGTGGTTAGCGCAGTCGATACTGCAGACTGTAATGCGAGCGTGACTTGCGGATATTTTGGGGTAACCGGCCGCGGAATTGCTCCTAGGAATACATCTTTGAGCTGTTGCATAAACGGCTGTTCTTTGCCGATCTCCGGCTCGTCGAAAACAGCAGCTCTGGTCGGGCAGAGACCAAGCTGGGTAGCGAAACGTAGTTGGGTCTCCGGCGAGGATAGCCAGCGGACGAATTCCACCGCTGCGTCCCGTTTCTTGCTGGAGGCGTTGATTCCGTACTGGTAGCCGCCCAAACACGCCGCGCTTTTCTTGTCCGGAAAGTGAGGTAACGGCACCACCGCGACTTTGTCCACCACCTTCGATTCCGCTTCGCTCTGGGCAATCTTCCAGACGTAAGACCAGTTCCTAAGAAAGGCCGCTTCGCCCCCAGTGAAGGGACGCCGCGATGGCTCCTCGTCCCAGCTTAGAACGTCTGCGGGCGTAATCTTCTCTTTGTTGATCAAGTCGGACATTAACTGCACTGCCTCGACGGCCGGTGCGTCCGCAATCGAGACGGTCTTACCATCGGCTTGAAGAATGGCGCCTCCATTTGAACCAATGAACGAAACGAGGTCGCAGACCAGCACTTCCGCTTGCTTGGCTTGCCAAAGGAAACCGAATTTTACTTTTCCAGAGTCGGTCGCTTCTTTCGCGCTGGCGATCAGGTCAGCCCAGGTGCTAGGCGCCGAGATCCCGAGATCTTTTCGGTAGTACAACATCCCGGAATCGACAAACCATGGCAGAGCCACCAGTTTGTTTTGCCAAGTGCAGGCTTGGACCATGCCAGGGAAATATTCGTTGATGTTATCCTTGAAGTACTGGTCCAGCGGCAGCGCCCATTTGGCAGCGGCGAATTCAGCGATCCAGATAATATCCAAAGTAAAGACATCCGGATCGCCATTCCTTCGGGCCAGTTGCTGGACTAGTGATTGGTGCACTTCGGTAGAAGAACTTGGTGGCGGCAATTCCTTGTAGGTGACGTGGATCTTGCTTTGTGAATCGTTAAAGGCGTTAACCACTTCCGCGATCGTCTGTTTCCCGAAAAACTTGGCGCTGGCGAACGTTAGTTCTACTGCACTCTCGGCGTAGGCATGGCGCGGATACACAAACGTGGAAACTGCCGCTGCTCCGGCTAAGGCTAGGCTGCTCCGTTTAATGAATTCGCGCCGGTTTAGTCCGGAGTCAGAATCAACAACCGGCCGGGCGGGGTGCGGATCATTCGTATCGATGCCGGGCCGAGAAAAAGACGGCTCAGGGTCAGATTTGTCTTGGGGGGACGCGTTTTTGTGCATTTTATTGATGCAAATAGCAGCAAAAAAGTGCATAGTCAATGCCTGTTTCACCTGGTTATGCGCAGATTTAGTGGCAAAATGTGCGGGAATCTTCGATGAGCGAGCTCGATCCAC
>JAFAZK010000181.1 GCA_019239825.1 Verrucomicrobiota bacterium
TACCGGAGACCCGCTTACATAGCAACCGCTACACTTCGGAAGGAGCTTTCGCGCTGCGCCGACAAGCTCATATAATCGGGATCGGACTCTCCCACGATTAAGTGATAGTTCGCGCACGGCTTGGTGGCTTATGGCAAAATCAAAGCTTGGGGGCGCCATATAACAATGTAGCAGCGTCACACTGGCCCCAAGACGGCGGGCCATTGATAGAACAGAACGCAGATCACTGAGTTTTGTGTAAACTGCGTCGACTGGAACTAGTATCCGGCGAATCGGCGATAAAATTGACGCCGTCTGAGTTGTCTTCACACGGGAAGATTAGTCCAGCCATCAAACGATACTCTCCCTGTCTTGCCGGCCTTCGTCCCTATTTTGACAGCTTCGCGAAGAGCTCTGCCTCTTGGCTATTTGCGATTCGTCCTGCCTACAACTGCTGCTTGGTTTGAGTCGTTGTCCAACGAGCGGCAAACGAGATAAGCTCCGCAGTCGTGTTAATTTTTAACTTCGTTTTGATGTTAGCTCGGTGCGCGTCGACCGTTTTCGCGCTTAAGTGCAACTTCTTCGCTATCTCATGGGACGATAATCCTTCGCCCAATGCCTGAAAAACCTCGAACTCGCGGTCGCTGAGGTTCTGAATGGATGACCGATCAGTCGTGGGCCGCCCTCCAGAAAATATCTCTAGAATATGAGCCGACATGCTTTCGCTCACATAGATTTTACCACTCAGGACATGCCGGATGGCGCTCATCAGTTTCTCGCCGCCTTCGTGCTTGGTGATATAACCGCGGGCGCCAGCTCGAAGAACGCGGTCAGCATACAATGACTCGTCATGCATCGAAATCACGAGTATGTGGAGATCAGGACGCATCGCCCTTACGTCCTTGATCAATTCCAAACCGCTCTTACCCGGAAGCGTGATGTCGATCAACATGAGGTCCGGTTGGCTTCCATCTAAGAGGTCTAGCGCTTGAGCTGCATTCTCCGCTTCACCGCAGACCAGCGTGTCGGATTGATGGTTGATCAAGTGCGTCAGGCCAGATCGAGTCATCGGATGATCATCCACGACGAAAATCCGGGCCTTTTTGGATCTTTTAGCTTTTTTCATCCTAACCTAAGTCTGCAAGCGACCGTGGTGCCTTGGCCTTTGAGCGAATCGATTCTAAGCATGGCGCCAATCATGTCGGCTCGGTACTCCATGATCCGCAGGCCCATGCCTTCCATTGATCGTCCGTCCTGACTAAAGCCGGCGCCATCATCTTTTACAGTCAATATCAGTTCTCCATCTACTCCCTTCAGAATGATGACGATCGTCTTTGCTCGCCCATGTTTCACCGCATTCCCGATCGCTTCTTGAGCAATCCTATAGAGATGGGTGGCCGAAGCGCGATTCTCCAGCAGGACCGGTTCCGGGCACTGGAAAGAGCAATATACGCGAAAAAGGCCGGTCGCGTTAATCGCTAGATTGTTGAGCGCAGCCATCAATCCGTTTGGTTCAATCTCCACCGGCGATAGTCCTCGGGCCAGCGCCCGTGCCTGTTTTGTGGCGTTTCGCATCAACTCGCCGATGCGAATAGCCTCGGCTTGCGCTTCCGGCGTCTTCGAAAGCTGCTGGACCAAGACCGAATTTTGGAACTCAATCCCGGCGAGCTGCTGGCACAAACTGTCGTGTAAATCTTGGCCGATGCGTTGCTGTTCGCGGCTGCTGGCATTCAGCAGCTCTTCCTCAAGCACTCTGCGTTCGATCCCCGCTGCTAAAACGTCGGCGACCGACTGCAAAAAATGCACATCGTCACCAGTAAACGAGCGTTGGCGCTTGGCATGCGCGCCCAAGATTCCGTAAGGCTTACCTCGCCCATGGATGATCACACTGATACCGCTACGAATACCGTGCTCCAAAAAAACTTCGGCGCCTTAAAGCGCGTCTCCGTTCTTAAATCTTCGACCACGACAGGTGAACTGGATAGTAACGTAAAGCCGCCGTGAGATCCGAGCCCGATTGGGAGGGATATTTTCCCTACGGATCCCTCTTTCCAACCAACGCCGGCTCGCAAAGAGAGAGCGTTCCCGGTCAATTCCAATATCTTACAAAACTCGACATCAAGAACCGTGGTTACCAGCGACACAGCATCATCTAACACGGATGTCAGATCCCGACCTTCGAGTGCGCGCCGGCTTAACTCTGCTACCGCGCTCTGCTGGCGAGCCCGATTTTCGAAGGCGGCCACTGCCGTCTGCGTGGCGTAGGCCAGCTCCGAAGTGCGGTCGTGAACCCGAGTCTCTAGCTCTTCGTGCGATTTTCGCAGCGCTTCCTCGACGCGCTTATGCTCGGTAACGTCTCTTACGGTAGCGATAACAACTCGCCCCTCATCGGTATCGACAGGACTCAACATGATATCCGCTGGGAACTCGGAACCGTCTTTGCGTAACGCATAGAGATCGAGATTAATTCCCATCTCCCTTAGGCGCGGCGCAGCCATATAGCGGTTTCGATGTTCCCCGTGCCGGGCCCTGAATCGAGCAGGAATGAGAACCTCGATTCGCTTTCCCACGAGTTCCCGGCTCGTATACCCAAACATGCTTTTCACCTGGTCATTCACGCGACTGATCCGGCCAGCTTCATCGACCACGATGACGGCATCGGGAGCGAATTGGAAAAACGCCGCTAGAAGCTTGTTTTCCCGCTGGGATTTTCCGCCGGCCGTGGGCTCCCGCCGGTTAGCCAAGACCGTTTTACGCTGCCCCGCTGAGCCGGCAACTTTCTTAGGCCGATCTGCGTGGACCGCCGAGCGCGTGGCAACGTGCTTTTTTGGACTCATGCACCGAGCCCTCACGGGCGGGGTGAACGTAACCCGAACAGATTGTGAAAGAAAGCCCACAAGAGCGTCCATATGCTCGGTAGGTGTAGAACCTTTGTGGCTATACGCAAACGGGACGAGCTCCTACTCGTCCGGGATCCAATGGTGGCTACCTCCATTCCGGAGCGATATCTATTGGAGCTAGACACGAAATATACCTCCATCATTGGCTGCCGTTCCGCCTCAGATGCCGCTCCTACGGAGCTGGTCGCAAATTTTTGAACCGCTGGCTATAGAGATTTCGCTCCTACGGAGCTGGCTTATGATCGCACCCGCCAAATCTCACCCCTGTGAGAGACAGAGAAAAGGAAGTCGGAGCCAAAGGCGCTTCGCGAGTAGCGAATCGTGTCACCTATCACTTTTCACTAATCTTCTCACGCTGCGCACTAGTCACTATCTGGCTCAATGACGACAACGATCGGGCACGGGGACGCAAGCGCGTCGCTTCCCGCCATTACAAGTCCTCGGTGCCGTAATCTCGCAGCAAGCGGCTCTGGCAACAGGATGAGGTCTACTTTGCGTCTCTTGGCCTCCGCTAAGAGCTCGGCTAAAGAGCGCGGCAATGTTTGGCTGATCGAGACATCTTGGTACTCGCCTTTAACTTGCCACGACAAACAAAGGAGATCCGCCAGCGGCGTTTCGCCAGATACTTCTCCGCTCAATTGCCATCCAGACAGCCTTCCTCCATGCATCAACGTAATCTGAGGCCCCCAACACTCAGCTACCTCCAATGCAATAGTCAGCGCCGAATGAAGTTCAGCCGTTGGATCTACTACCAATAGTAGATGGTTAACCTGGCGGGGAACCAGAGCGAATAGATCATGAGTATTCCGAATTCGAGCAATCGGAAGGGACGGAGCCCGGGTTAACAAATTAGGAGCTTCCATAGAGTTAGCAAACCACTTCGATCGCGCTTCAACTCCACCGATATTGTCTAAAGTTCACCGCTTTATAAAGATTTCGCTCCTACGGAGGTAGGAATCGCATCGGCTGAACCGACTCGCTTAATCCGACAGCGGCCAAACCAGCCCGATTCCGGGCGGCCGCTCAGACATGAGATCCTTGCGGTCGCCATCGACAGTCTCCGACCAAACAGCACAATTTGTGGTGTACGCTCGCCAAAGCATGGCGAGTGTCTCTCTAAGCTCCGGCGTTAATCTCACCAGATGAAAAAGATCGAAGCCGTCATTCCTCCGGCAAGCTTAAGTATAATTCGAGCCGAGCTGGTACGACGATGCGTTTGTGGAAATCTGACGGTAACCGAAGTTCGTCATGGCGAAACTCACGGGCCCGTTAGCGGTAATTCCGACGAGTTTTTAACTGACAAAATCAAAGTCGAATTGATCGTCGCTGATCGACAAATCGACAAAGCCTTAAATGTGATTTTGAGACATGCCATGACTGAATCTTCCGATCGGTACGGTCACGTCACGCTCTCGCACGTTGATGAGATCCTGCAAATCACCAAACCACACCCGGCGAGTGCTTAGCCAATCAAAGCTGCTCTGTTGCCATATTGATTTCGGGGCGCCTGAACCTTACGTCCGTTCTCTCGCTACTAGTTTACCGTCTCCTATATGATGATGACACCGTTGCATTCAAAATGGGCCGCCTGCGAGGCGCGAGGAGAGAGCATATCTGAATCGATACGTGACGATCCCGCAGTCGCGGGAAAGCAACCAGCCCATTTTCACCGCAACCCTTAGGGCTGTGGCCAGTTGGCGGTTTTTCCTCCGCCGCGGCGGATCGGCCCGTATGAATTCGGATATGGGCGCTTCGCTCGCGCCTTGAAAAACCGCCAACTGACCGACGGCGGTGCCACCCTTATATAGGAGATGGTACACTAAGTAAAATCCCTAGTTGGACCCAGGCAACCTCCTAACCGAGATGGTAGTCTCAGAGTAGCTGCTCCCAGCATTTATCTGATTTCCGTCGCGGTTTCCGCCCAATTGTCCATCTCGTTCGCGTGCTTCACATTACCTCACTGTGAGAAAGCAATATTTAACCATAGTGAATTCGCTTGAATTGGCCGCAAGCGGATGTCGTTCACACGAACCCAGACGAGCAGGAACTCGTTTCTACTGGATTTAGATAGGGGAAAGAGCCATGAACCGCGCAACCGACCTCATCGAACGAATATCGAAATCTGATATCTACAAAGACTACGAACGCGCTTTCAGCGACGCCACCCAACTTCCGATGTCGCTCCGGCCCACCGAGATCTGGAGATTGGCGTTGGAAGGAAAGCGTTATCAGAATCCGTTCTGTGTCCTGCTAGCCAAGTCCAGCCGAGCCTGTGCCGCTTGCCTACAAGTGCAAAAAGAAATGCAAGACATGCCGGGATCAGGAGCGAAAACTGCGACCTGTTTTGCTGGTCTATGTGACACGGCCGTTCCGGTCAGAGTTGGAGAGAAGGTCATCGGCTACCTGCAGACTGGACAGGTCGCGTTGCGGAAACCGAATGAGGTTCAGTTTGGGCGTATTACCCGGCAGCTTGTCGAGTGGGGCGTGAGTATCGATCTAACCCAACTTAAAGACGCCTATTATCATTCCAGGACACTCGCACCTCAGCAGTATACGGCGATGGTAAAATTGCTGGAAATACTCGCGACTCACATTTCGACTCTGGCCAATGAAATCGTAGTTCAAGAGGATGAGGCCGAGTCTCCCATGATCCGGCGGGCGCGCGCCTATATTTTGGCGAATCAGGCTGACCCTATCGACCTTGATAAGGTGGCTCAGGCTATGCACGTCAGCACGTTTTACTTCTGCAAGATGTTCAAAAAAGCGACGGGCCTGACGTTTACTGATTACCTAAGCCGGGTTCGGGTGGAAAAGGCGAAGACGCTTCTACTCAATCCTCATCTAAGAATTAGTGAGATCGCTTATGATGTGGGCTTTCAATCCCTGACTCACTTCAATCGGACGTTCCGAAAAATCGTCGGTGAATCCCCAACCGCTTACCGCGATTCAAAGTCAGTGCGGCAATTGTTGAACTAAACGCCGCGGGTCATTTTCGATGGGAGCGGCCAATATCAACTGCCGATACGCGATGTCGAACCGATTTTCGAACTACAACGCTCAGATTCCAGCCCGGCTAACCACTTGCTTGAACGACAGCGGAGCACGGTACGAGATTTTGCACGAACCGTCAGAGCCCTCGACCAACAACCAAAGGTTTCCCGCACCCGCGGGTCTTGTTCGAACTGCTGTGGTTCGAGCCGGGAAGCAGCGTGTATTGCTAGTGTTCCCCTCTCAATATCGTGTCGATTTGAAAAGATTTGCCAGGCTTATTGGCATGCCAGTCAGTTTAGAGGTTGCCGACGATGTTAAATGGCTATTTCCCGATTGCGCGCTCGGTGCAATCCCGCCGTTCGGTAATCTCTACGGCTTATCTACCTACGTTGATCTAAGTGTGGCCAGGATCGAGGAGATGGTTTTTTCTGCCGGTACGTCTACTGACTCTATCCGACTAGCCTATCTTACCTATACAGAGATCGTAAAACCCTTTTTTGGTCTGTTCTCAATCAGAGCACCAAGGGGCTCAGCTCCTGATGTGGGTCAGCGCCTTGCGGGTGGCAAAGCTCTTAAACGTGATCTAACAAGATGAAAATTGGCGTAGTCGGTTGTGGAATGGTTGGTTCGACTGCCGCCTTTGCCCTGGTAATGAGAGGCATTGGCCGGGAAATTGTTCTGGTCGACGTCAATCATGCACGAGCCGAGGCAGAGGCTAATGATATTTGGCACGCAGTGCCCTTTGCTCACCCACTGCAGGTTCGTTGTGGAGATTTCGCAGATTTGGTGGACTGCAGAGGGTGGTAATTGCTGCAGGGGTCGCACAGAAACCTGGCGAAACTCGACTGGCATTACTCCAAAGAAACGCCGCGGTATTCGCCGATGTGGTGCCGTCGATTGTAAAACATGCGCCAGCAGCAGTTCTAGTGGTTGCCTCTAACCCGGTGGACATCATGACTCACCTGGCCGCGCATTTCGCCGCGCCGGCTGGCGTTCCAAGCAGCCGGGTAATTGGTTCAGGGACCATGCTGGACACGGCGGATTTTCGGTCATTGCTTGGGCGCCGTTTTGCGGTGGATCCACAGTATGTACATGCCTACGTGATTGGCGAACACGGGGACTCAGAAGTGTTAACCTGGTCGCTGGTGTCTATCGCCGGCTCAAAGTTAGAGGACTTTGCGATGCTGCACGGAGAGAATCCGTTGAACAAGAAGGAGAGAGAAGTGATCGATGAAAAAGTGCGTCGCGCCGCATACCATATAATCGCCGGTAAGGCCGCCACGTACTATGGTATTGCCAGCGCGGTATCGCGTCTTGTGAATGTTCTACTGCACGATCAACGGGCCGTCCTGACCATCTGTAAGCGCATCGAACGGGTTTCGGGATGTGACGGTGTAACTTTGGGCCTGCCGCACATTGTCGGTTCTCAAGGCGCCATTAGCACGATTCCGCTAAAACTCGATACCGACGAAGAGAAGGGCTTCCAGCGGAGCGCATCGATCCTGCATGACGCGATCGAGTCCCTGAAGCTCTGAGCACTGCAGAATAGCGCTGCTTGCTCGTCCGAAGCAACGAAAGTGCATGGGGTCGAACTCGGACAGGCGGAGCTCATCCCACCCTAAATCACATCCAGATCCAATCCGAGCGTTTGTCGAGTAGGTCGCCTTCGTGCCCGTCAACCGCGCCGGCCGTTCAGGGTTGCGAATCCTGACCAAACTCGATGGCGGCGCGGTCGAAAATCAACGTCATCATTCAAGAGGACCGAACCGGCGCTTAGAGCGTTAGGGCTTCCTCACCTTGTTTCTGTTGGTCGTCTTACGTGAGAGGGCACGCCATTTCTTCTACCCGTTCCTCTCGTGATAGACCAGAACAGGACATTGCGCCCGATGTAATATCCTTGGCGCCTGATCGGTACCAAACAATCGGCTTAAAAAATCTGGATGATGACTAGCGGTGATAATTAGGTCGGCCTTCAGATCTTTGGCGACTACATTCACCTGTTCCGCCGGATCTCCGACCCGAAACTCGAAATCGCAATCCGGGTACGTCTCCCGAACGACATCAGCCAACTTGCCCAAGTCTCGCTCGGTAGCCTCCAATTCTTGCCTGTAGCTCTCATGAATCTCCTCAGTGGTAAACTCAGTAATGCGCTCCGGTGCGAAAGCATGCACTAAGGTGATTGACGCCCCGAAGCTCTTTGCGAACGCAGCTGCATACGCGGCGGTCTTCTTAGAGTGTTTCGATAGATCGACGGCAACTACGATCCTTCTGACATCGAAGTTCTGGGATATTTTCTCTGTTTTTTCTACAATCTGATTCATTTTCCTCCGATCCTTTTTACAAATGCAGGTTAAAGCGATCAGTGGGCGCTTGCTGCCCATCGGTTGATCAAGACAATCCTCGTATTGTCTCGGGTTGTTCCTTTGCGCGCGGCCATTTTTTACTGCACGCGGAAGGCCGACAGATAATCGCAGCCCTCAGCAAATTAATTTCTGCGACGCCGCTCAAATCAGGCAAGTCGCGGTGTTCGCCAAGCCGTGGCGATCCCACGAACATATTGGGCTCGCTCAAACGCCTCAGGGTTGGGCGACTTAATCTGACTTAAACTGCCTCTCAACTGTTCGACGGAGTCGTATTCGTGCTGCTCTAGCCATTCGACTAGCTCCTGCTCAATCAAACGAATGTAAGGTATCCCTCTCCGGATAAGAGCGGAGCAGAGCATGGTGACATCCGCTCCTGCCATTAGCATCTTGACGACATCTCGACCGCTATGAATTCCGCTGGTGGCAGCAAAATTAGCTTTAACCCGGCCATAAAGGAGGGCGATCCAACGCAGTGGCAAGCGCATCGCACCCTGCGAGCTCAGGTGTATACTTGGATCAATATCTAACGACTCCAAATCAACATCCGGTTGGTAGAACCGATTGAATAGCACAAGCCCTTTCGCGCCTGCCTCCACCAACTGTTTTGCCATGTTGGCAAAACTGCTGAAAAATGGACTCAATTTTACCGCCACGGGAATTGAAACCACTCGTTTGACCTGAGAAACGATTTCGAGGTACCGCCTCTCAACTTCCTGCCCGGTTAATTGGAGGTCGGTTGGAATCCAATAAATATTGAGTTCCAGGGCATCTGCGCCGGCTTCTTCAATTTGTCGGGCATAGTCTGTCCATCCGCCTACACTGGAGCCGTTCAAACTAGCGATGATGGGGATGGAAACGGCCGCCTTTGCTGCCATGATCTCATCAAGGTAGCTTTCAGGGCCTACCGGTAACTGATGCATCTCCGGACAGTAAGCTCGCGCTTCAGCGTAGCCGTCTGCCTCCCCATTTAAATAATGGTGAAATTGGTGGCGCTCGAAAGAAAGATGTTCTTCAAACAAAGAGTGCATGACGACCGCAGCGGCGCCAGCGTCTTCCATACGTTTGATATTGTCCAGGCGCTCGCTTAGAGGCGAAGCCGAGGGCACCAATGGGGTCCGTAAAGTAAGCCCTAGATAATTCGTTTTCAGGTTCATAGCTTCCGAACCTACTTTATAGCGCCAGCGGATCCGGGCTCGTCCTGCGTTGGCAAAATAGGCTTATCTTTTGCGCCAATGCTGCACAACCTGGCGGTTGAAACGGCGCAGCTTTTCATGCCAGATCCTCCGACCAGCTCGTAGTACAGGTTCTTCGCCTGGATCCGCCAACGATGAAATGCAGCATCTTGCCCCAGCTCGATGGCGGCTTCCATTCGTTTGCGGCCTTGACGATATACGGTCCCCAGACCTGTCACGAGGACCAAACGTAGCAAGGCTGGTAGGCGTTTGACCGTCGTACGAATTCCGTAAATGTCTGGTTCGCCGTTCCGAGTCGGTGAGCTCGTCGACAGCTCGGAGAAAACCGTCTTTCAAGGGCTCATGCTCGTGGAGGGAAAAGTTTGGCTGGTCCATGATTAACCCAGGCTACCCGGTTAGCTTAAGCTCAGCTCGCATTGCCTCGTTAATACGATCATATACGATTTCGAACCCGGCCTTTCGAAACACTCGTTGCATGATGTGGTTCTCGGATAGTATCAGAGCCGTAATCCGGTTAATTTTTTCTCGCCGGCCAATGCTGACTGAAAGCCGCAGAAGATGCGTACCGAGGCCATAACCTTGAAATGAGTCGCTGATCACGATCGCAAATTCAGCTTCATTCGTCCCCTGCATTTTGATTAGTCGTGCGACGCCGACAATCTCGTCGCCTTTCGTTTCCGGATTCTGCCGAACCGCAACGAGCGCGATTTCCCGATCGTAATCGTTGAAACAGATTCGGGTTAATCTTTCGTGCGCCACTCGCTGCTCTAGCTTGGGAAGTCCAAAATAACGGTAGAGCACGGTTTCTTCGGATAAGGTGCTATGGAACTTGACCATGAGCGGTTCGTCCTCTGGACGAATCGGCCGCAGCGCTAAAACGGTACCATCCTTCAGCTCCCAACTGCTGGCATATTCCTGTGGGTAAGGACGGATCGCGAGGCGAGGGAGAGCAGCATCTGGTATCGAGGACTCCTGTAAGACAATGCGGGCATCGAGTGCCAATACCTGATCGGATGATACCACCAGAGGGTTAACATCAATTTCTTTAATCCACGGTTGTTCGGCAACTAACAAACTGAATCTAACTAGGATTGTCTCAAGTTGTTGCAGGTCAACCGGCCCTCGGCCGCGCACGCCTTTCAACGCCGTATAGATATGAGTTTTCTCCATGATACGGCGAGCCAAAGTCGAGTTTAAGGGTGGTAAGCCCAGACAAGAATCCTTGGTTACCTCAACTAATTGACCGCCGGAGCCGAACAACAGGACAGGGCCAAATTGAGTGTCAATACTGCTGCCCAGGATGAGCTCATAACCATCTGGCCGAATCATCGGTTCAACCGTGACCCCTATGAATGCGCCTGGCTTATCCCGTACCCCTCTTTCGATGGCCTGGTAGGCTTCGCGAATTTCGCTCTCGGTCTGCAAGTTCAGCTTTACGCCACCAACATCCGTTTTATGGGTGATGACTTCGGAGTAGAGCTTCAGGACCACCGGGAGACCCAATTCGTAGGACAACTGCACCGCGTCATCTTCGGTATACGCCACCAAGGTTTTGACGGTCGGAATTCCATAGGCTTCCAACACCTGCTTCGATTCGACTTCGGTTAGGATGGTTCTCTGCTGCTTTTTCGCATCTTGAATGATCATTTCGGCCCTGATCTGGCCGGAAATATTTTGATCCCACTTTGTGAGCGCAGGCGTTTCGTACAGCGGTCGCAAGCTCTCGCTGTAGCGCCACATATAGCAAAACGTCCGGGTCGCGCCGTCTGGGAACTTAAAAGTCGGAATACCGCACCCGTTGAGAATTGCTTCTCCTTCAGCCACATCGGCGGAACCCATCCAGCACGCAAGAATCGGCTTGTCAGGAAGGTTTTTGAATTGCTCCAATCCCTTCGCAATAGCGGTGGGATCGGTCATCGCCTGTGGGGTGACGATCGCGAGTACGCCATCAATATTGGGATCGACCGTAACCACTTCCATTGCTTTGGCGTATCGATCCGCATCGGCATCGCCAAGGACATCGACGGGATTATTTCGGCTCCAAGCACTGGGCAAGATTGCGTCGAGCTTTTGAATGCTGTCCTGAGACAGTTGCGCAATCTGGCCGCCTTCCGACACGAGCATATCAGTTGCCAAGACCCCGGGCCCTCCGGCATTGGTAATCACTGCTAGCCGGGGACCATGGGGTCGAGGCTGCTTGCCCAAAACTTCTGCCATCGAAAAAAGATCTTCGATCGTTTTTACTCGTAAGACACCAACCCGACGAAAAGCGGCGTCCAACACCACGTCGTCACCACTTAGAGTACCGGTGTGCGAAGCCACTGCTTTCGCTGCCGCTTCCGTGCAGCCAGCCTTTATAACAATAATGGGCTTCCGCAAAGCCACTTCCCGCGCCGCGGAAAGAAATGATCGCGCATCGCCAACCGATTCCATGTAGATGAGGATGCTGCGGGTGTGAAAATCCTGAGCCAGATAGTCAATAAGATCGCCCCACCCGACATCGAGCATTGAACCAGTAGAAAGAAACGCACTGAATCCAACATTTTGAGAAATACTCCAATCCAAGACCGACGTACAAAGAGCACCGCTCTGACTGATGAAGGCAACATTCCCCTGTTTTGCCATCTTCTTAGCAAACGTCGCATTTAGACCAAGCGAAGGAAGCATTATGCCCAAGCAGTTTGGTCCGATGATCCGCGTATCTCCCCTGCGCTCCTGAATCTCCTTTTCCAGTCTCACGCCTTCGGGTCCAATTTCTTTGAACCCAGCTGAAATGATCACCGCGCCTTTAACTCCAGCCGCTGCACATTCGCTGATCAGATCTGGAACGGCCGCCGCCGGCGTCGCAATCACAGCCAGATCGATCGGATCCGGCACATCGACGACGCTCGGAAATGCTTTGACTCCGAAGACCGTCTGCCGCTTCGGGTTGATTGGGAAGACACTGCCACCAAACGATAGCAGGTTTCGCATAATGGTCTGACCAACGCTGTTGGGAGTCTCGGTCGCTCCAATTAAGGCAACCGACCGCGGATTCAACATCGTCTCTAGCTTCGACCGACGCTGATCAAGAGGCGTGGAAACCAATTTTATCGGACTTGCTGACGTGCTCATGGCGGTTGGAAATTAGACCTGTGGTGGAGTGCAGGCTCATCCTTGGTTGGTCAAAGGTGGACCGATTTTGATTGTTGATCTCGACGGCCATGCGAACGGGACACTCCGAGAGTTCTTTTTGTTAACTTTTTAGCTTCTGCACGTAGCCGTAGTTACTCTGCTCGGTATCCGCGCCAAATTAGGATTCGAAGTGGCATCAAAGAATCCGCTGGGGAAAATGCGAGTCCGCTAGACCAATCTTCGCGCTTTCGATAGCCACATTATAGAGATAGAGAAGACGCTGTTGTTCTCTCATCATCTCCATCCGGTCCTGCAGCAATTCCTGAAGCTCTGCTACGAGTGATCTGGCTTCGATTCGTACCTTTCCGCTTTTGGCGATCTGCTGCATTGGCTAGGAATATCGTCACCGCATCAGCCGGAGGACGATTCAGTTACATTGGCAAGGCCAGAACCAAGATCTGAACCAGGAACACCCGCAATATCATCACTAACGGATAGACAGCAGCGTAGGCGGTTAGAGGTCGGTCACACTTCGTGAAACCGGTAGCAAATGCCAGCGCGGGCGGATCCGTCATACTGCCGGCCAAAACGCCGCAAATCGTCGGATAGTCAATCTTGAGAAACCTCCGAGCAACAAGCCCGACAGTCACGAGCGGAACTAGCGTTAGGCAGGCGCCCGCGAACAGCCAAGCAATCCCGTTGCCCGACAATAGGACTTCCAGCAGTCGGCTTCCCGATTTCAGCCCAACGCACGCTAGGAACAACGCAATGCCGATTTCTCGGATTGCCAGGTTCGCGCCAGGCGTCATGTACCAGATTAATGGCCCGACTCTACCCATACGGCTTAAGGCGAGTGCGACTAGCAAAGGGCCACCTGCTAAACCCAGTCGTATTGGCGCAGGTATTCCCGGCAGCGCGATGGGCAAACTCCCTAGGATCACGCCCAACATGATTCCAACGAAGACGGGAACGATGTGGGGCGAATTCAACGCCTCCGTCCTATTCCCGACCAATGCACCGACCTTTGCAACGCCCTCTTTCGGTCCTACCACAAACAGCAGATCGCCAAATTGGAGATGCACCTGATCCGAGGCGGGAAATTCGATCCCAGCCCGCGTAGTCCGCGTCGCGATCGTGCCATAAAAATGTCCGAAGTTTAGCTCGCCTAAGCTCTTTCCAAGGACAAGCCGCTTAGTCACGTACAGTCGCTGCGTAGTTAACTCACTGGGAATCTCGGCCAGGCTGATTCCGCTTGCCTTGCCGATCAACGTTTCGAACTGAGCAAGTTTGGCCTTTGCTCCGACGAGCCTCAGTGAATCTCCGACCCGGATCACCGAGTCCGCTTCCGGGACCACCACCTTCCCGGCTCGATGCAGCCTAGAGAAGACAACCTCCGAATTGCCTACAAACGGCAAGTCTCGGATTGATAGACCATCAACGTTAGGGTTGGTCACCTCGATATCGCGAAAGTCAGATGACTGCTTATCATTCCTGTTCCCGGCGTTGGAATTCTCTTCGGGCTCTGATTCCGTCGAAAACGTCTTTCGGATCAAGAGCATGGTCAGAATAATCCCAACTACGCCGAAGGGGTAAGCGACGGCATAGGCCATGCCCAAAAGATCGCTGCTCCCTTGCGGCAAGTTCTTGAGCGTTATCAGAGCAGCCTGTCCTGCCGCCAGACTGGGCGTATTGGTGGTAGCTCCCGAAGCAAGGCCAGCGACTGCGGGCACGGAAAAGTTAAGGAGGAAACGAAATCCAATCACTATTAGCGCGCCCATTAAGACAATCGCCCCGCCGAGGATGTTGAGTTTCAAACCTTGCCGTTTCAGTGATGAAAAGAAACTCGGCCCGACCTGAAGACCAACGGTATAGACGAATAGAATTAGTCCGAAATCACGAGCGAATTCCAAAATACTTTGGTCTATATGCAATCCAGCTTGTCCCAAGAACAGGCCGGCAAACAACACCCCTGCAGTACCCAACTTAACACCCCGGATACCGAGGCTCCCCAAGGCTAGGCCAAGGGCGATCACCAGGCTGAATGCCAGAACAGCGTGAGCCACGGGGCCTTGGGCCAGATAATCAATCCAACTGAACATGATACCTTCGATAGGGATGAGCTCTCGCTCATCCCCTAATGTTTTGGTTAAACTGTCGTGGGCAACGGAGCAGAAACGAACCGGTGCCCGTCTCTACTTTTCCTCCACCTTCGGTCCAGCGTTCGTTACTTCCTGACCGGCCTGGTCAGCGAATTTCTCGAAGTTTTTTCGGAATAGGGCGGCCAGTTTCGCAGCGGTTTCCCGGTACGCTTTTTCGTCGGACCATGCCTTAGCTGGTCGCAGGATTTCATCCGGTACGCCTGGGCATTTCGTAACTTGGGCGAGACCGAAGAAATCATCCTGTTCTACCGGAGCGGACTTCAACTCGCCGGAGTTGATGGCATTGACGATGGCTCTGGTGTAACTGAGTTTCATTCTGGCGCCGACGCCGTAGCCCCCACCCGACCAGCCGGTATTTACCAGCCAGACATGAGCATCGTGGCGCTCGAGCTTCTCTGCCAGGATTCGAGCATAAACGGTAGGATGACAGACTAGGAAAGGAGCTCCGAAACACGCTGAAAAGGTCACTTGAGGTTCGGTAACACCAACCTCGGTACCAGCAACCTTCGCAGTATAACCGGAAAGGAAGTAATACATCGCTTGTCCCCGAGTGAGCTTTGCGACCGGGGGCAATACTCCAAAGGCATCGCAAGTTAAGAAGATCACCTGCGTGGGATGACCGCCGATACATGGCACCTGTGAAGTCTTGATGAACTCGATCGGATATGCTCCCCGCGTATTTTGCGTGATACTCGCATCTTTGAAATCAACAACCCGTTCCTCCGCATCCAAAACGACGTTTTCCAGGACCGCACCAAATTGCAGCGCCTGGAAGATATCAGGCTCTGACTCCGGCGTTAAATCAATCGCCTTGGCATAGCAGCCTCCCTCAATATTGAAAACCCCGGTATCACTCCAGACGTGTTCATCATCTCCAATGAGTAATCGCTGCGGATCCGCGGACAAAGTTGTCTTGCCGGTACCAGAGAGTCCAAAAAAGAGCGACGTTTCTCGGCATTGCTTGGCCATGGTGGCAGAACAATGCATTGGTAGCAGCCCACGCTTCGGCATCAGATAGTTCATGATAGTGAATACGCCCTTCTTCATTTCTCCGGCGTATTCAGTGCCAAGAATAACCATCTCTCGCTCCTCAAAATTGACGTCGACAGAAGTCGTCGAGGTCATTCCCTGAGTAAGTCGGTTGGCTGGAAAAGCACCAGCATTGAAGATGACATAGTCGGGTTCGCCGAAACTGATCAATTCTTCGTGACTTGGCCGGATCAGCATGTTGTGCATGAACAAAGCATGATAAGGCCGGGAGCAGACTACACGGATCCGCAGCCTATTCGCGGGATCCCAGCCGGCAAACCCGTCCACGACATACAATCGTTCGCGGGTTTGTAGATAGTCGATAGCTCGTTCCCGATTGATCTTAAAAGACAGCGGTTCCTGCGGAAAATTGACAGGACCCCACCAGACGTCGTCTTGCGATGGTGGTTGTTTAACTACGCGTTTGTCTCGCGGAGATCTGCCGGTCTTTTCGCCTGAATAGGCTACTAATGCTCCTGTGGCGGATATGGAAGTCTTATGGTCGAAGCGAATTGCTTCCTCATATAGGACCGCAGGGGACAGGTTTCGCAGAATCTGCGGGCCTGAGATGCCGTATTGGGTTAGATCGAACTTTTGCATAAAATGTTTCTTCTTTCGGTTACTCTTCTGTTAGCAGCGGTTGTATCGGTCGAAATGGTCCTGTAGGAGTCGAACCAAGGCTTCTGAAGCGCTTGGATGTATGAGAGAAAGATTAGCCAGCGTTTGGGCGGTTACTCCGTTACGAATCGCAGTAGACGTAAGGTTAACTACTTCAGCTGCTCGGGATCCAATCGCCAGGCAACCCAGGATTCGCCCAGTGCTACTTTGAACGACGAGCTTGAGCAAATTCTTGTCTGGTTCAATCATCGTAGCATCGTCATCGGTGATCAGAGGTAGAGTTTCCGTTATGACGTCCACTTGGTGACCCGCCGCGGTGGCCTCAGCTTCTGTCCAGCCGGCGGCAGCAATTGGCGGCTCGGTGTGCAGACAACGCGGGATCCAATGGGGCTCGAAAATTGCCTTCTCGCCGAGAATAGTCTGAACCGCGACCCGGGCCTGTGCAAAGGCTGCGCTATCAAGAAGCATGATCCCGTTGAGGTCGCCTATCGCGAAGATGGAAGGGACTTTGGTCTGCATTTGGGCATTAACTTCTAGGAAACCTTCAGTCGGCAGACCCACGCTACCCAAGTTTAGCGACTCGATGTTAGGTGTACGGCCAACTGCGACCAAGGTGAGATCAGGTGTCGTAACGACCCCATTTCTCAGCTTAAAGTGAATAGGACCGTCTTGATCTGGAGAAGGCAATTCGACCTTTTCCTTTAGCAGGATTTGGA
This sequence comes from Verrucomicrobiota bacterium, assembly GCA_019239825.1. Classification (GTDB taxonomy): domain Bacteria; phylum Verrucomicrobiota; class Verrucomicrobiia; order Chthoniobacterales; family JAFAMB01; genus JAFAVN01. The sequence goes on from JAFAZK010000181.1 coordinate 17,063, forward strand.
CGCCGGCCAATTCGAGTACCTCGCGCATACGGTCGCCGGCGCTTTGATCCCAGGTCGGAAGAAGTCGTGATTCCGCTTCAACTAAAGTTACTGGAACTTTTCTGGCCCGAAAGATCGCGGCAAGTTCGCAGCCGATATAGCCGCCTCCGATTACAAACAGGTTCTTCGGAACCAGGGAGCTCTTTAGGAGTTGATCAGAGTTGAACACTCTGGCTTTCTCGTTACCGGCAAATGCAGGCCGCGAACCAGTAGCGAGAATGATGAACTCACCCGTGACGGTTTCCTTCTTGCCGAGATCGTCGGTGATGACGGCAGTGTGCGGGTCGAACAGTGCGCCTTTGCCGAACTTTACCTCGGCTTGGGCGCGATCAAGCGCGCGACTTAACTGTTCTGCCATGCGGCCGGTAGTTCGATGTTGAACTTCTAACCAGGTCGGCCAGTTAGTCGTGATTAGATCCATGTACACTCCCAAACGATCGCCTTCGACAACACGATCGTAATGAGTGGCACAGGCACGTAAGGCTCGGACGGCATGACAGCCTCTATGGACGCCAGTTCCTCCGATTCTATCCGACTCGATTAAAAGGGTCCGCTTTCCGGCCCTAGCCGCGAGCAGTGCGGCGTCTTTCCCGGCCGAGCCGGATCCAATAACGATGACTTGGTAGTTGTAGCTCATTTCCAGCTCTCTTTCTTGTCTTTTTCATTTCGTGAACCTTGAGGAACCGCGACAAGAACTGGCGTCGCAGATCTTCTTAATAACTCGTCGGCTTGAACCTCTTCGAGACTGCCGAATCGGCGACTTGTCTCGGTGACGGGAACCACGATCAGATCGGCCATTAACCGCTTCGCCGTTCGAATGACCTCTTGTGTGTTATATGCCTCCCCGACGAACAACGGAAAAGTGCGGTAGTGACGTTCCCTTGCCTGTAAAACAAAGTCCCAGAGTCGAGTCTGTGCCCGCCTGGCCGAACCGTCCCACACGTAACGGCAAAGCCCCCGCGCATCAGTACCAACTGTAGGTTGCGAGGCGAAACCCAGTAGCCAAAGATCAGCGTCGTAGTGTTTTGCCAAAGCAGTGGCCGTATCTAGGTCAACTTCCGCGTCTTTGCTTAAGTCGACTGTTGCCAAAATATTCTTACAGAATTGCGGACTGGTGCCGCGGCGATTCGATTGCTTGGTGAGTGCCTCTTGTATTTTCATATTTTTGACTCCGCCCAAATTCCTTTGTCATCGTCCTCCCACACGAGAACGGGGCAGGCCGCTCGATGAAGAATTTTCGGTGCTTGATCTAGTTTGAAAAAACGACCGAGAAAGGTTTGGTGGTGGCGCCCGACCACAATGAGATCAGCTCTCAACAGACTCGCGATTCTCGTTACCTGCTCATCTGGGTCACCGGTTACGAAAATGGCTTCGCACTTCGGATAACCGGCCTGAATTCGTCCTGCCAGATTGATCAAACGCGTTTCAGCATCGTCCCGGTCCTTCTCAAGTAACCGGTACATATCTTGTCCGCCAAACTCAGCAGAGGTAGGCGGCACATAAACATGAATCAATTTGAGCGATGCCCCAAACTGTCTGGCAATCGAGATCGCGTAAGTCACCGTCCGTTCCGAGTGCGAGGACAGGTCAACTGCAACCAGAATTGTCTTAAGGCGAAGCGCCGTTGTCTGTTCTTGGACTGTGTCGAGGTAGTTCATTAAGTGCTCCCTTTGGTTTGCACTCGAAACTAGGGCTCCTCGGGTAGCCTGGCTCACCACCGATTGTGAAGAATCGACCGCAGATTGACATCGACGATCGACTGAAACACCTGTGCCTGCATCGGCTCGGGTATGTGACCTCGGATCACAGACTCGCAGATTCGGACGCTGCCGGGTGCAGATAGAAGCTCATTTGCTGCCGATTCACCGTTCGCAGTTGACGGTTTGGCCAATCGCTTGGGAGAGCCTCACACGTTCAGAGTTGCTCCGCAGGCCCGGGCGATCTGCTATTTGCGATCAGCCGTCTCTCACTCAGCATGCCCGAGCCGACATTCTAGCGCAAACGCGAGTGGAAGAATCAAAAGAGCGGTCAATGCCGTAACCGTTATCCGTCCGAACCGAGGGCGATGTCCTACTAATGTTCGGCAACAAAATCGCGATAAAACTGGCAACCGCTAGTCCCAACCCAGCAATCACCCAAAGCGCGGCATGCCAGGAAAACACGATTAGCAGCAGCGAGGTCACACCTGGAAGCGCCGCCTTTCCCAAATCACCCGCGAAATTGTAAGTGCCTAAAGCGCCTCGAGCTAATCGACCATAAACTCGAGCAACGGTTCCGGAACCGATAGGATGTTGAGTACTCGAGCCTGCGCCCGCCACAATTAAGGCAGCACCAAGCCCAAATAAGTTGCCAGACAGTCCCGCCAAACCAAGCCGATCGCGGCAGTCGTAGTTCCCACTATCAGAACTATCTTATCACCGAAACGCTCGGCTAATCGATTGGCTGGCACTTGAAGTCCTGCTAGTGAGCCCAAGTACAAGGCGCGAACCACGGCCAGCCAGGCGTAACCGATCGCAAATTGTGTCTGCCAAATTGGCAGCAGGACGTAAATCAAATCCGTGTAGCCATCATGCAGGACGTGCGCGACACAGCTCGCCAGGAAGGCTCGTTTTTTTGCCTGATCGAATAGATTTGCGCTAGTCTTGGACGGATCAACACTCGAAGCATACATGTTGGATGCTATGCAAGTTGCGAAATCGAATTCTGCCAGGTAACGGATGACGAGCAGTCGATCCCGGCGGAGCAGACGGCCCCTTTAACAATTAGCGCCGCCTACCCTTCGCCCACTCGCCGATTTGCCGTTTCGCAGACACCGGCGCAGGATTGGGCCTATACTTTTTTCTGCTCAGCCCGGACAAACTCAGCGGAGCGCGCCGCTTTCTCGTCCAGGTCACCATTTCCCAGAAGATCTCGGAAGACAGAAATGTCGCGCCCGACATCGCCTCCCGGCAGAAGAAATGGTTCCATCACCACTGCACCCTGGTAGTTGATTTCTTTCAAAGCACCAAAAATCTCCGGCCAAGGCATCCGGCCTTCTCCAGGAGGACGCCGATTGCACTCACCCAGATGAAAATGACCAAGCCATTTGCCGGCGCACAGGATTGAGTCGCGGAAAGTGTCTTCCTCGATGTTCATGTGAAAGGTGTCGAGCAGAAGTTTACAATTCGGGCTACCCACTTGCTCGGCAAAGGCGACCCCTTCTTCGGCCGTGTTCATCATGAAATGCTCGAAGCGATTGAGAACTTCGATACAAAAAAGCACGTCGTTGTCCTCGGCTGCCTTAATCGCTTCCTTGACGCAAGCGATCGACCGATCTGTCAGCACTCGTTTGTCTTCTCCGGATGCCAATTTCCGCGGCCAAGAGCTGTAGTTGACTCCGGCCATTATGGTTCCACCTAGTTGCTTCATCGCTTTCGCCACATCCTGGAGAAAAGTGACCCCTTTATTTCGAACTGCTGGATCCTCTGCAGCTAGGTCCATGTCCGCCGTCATACCGATGCTGTAAGTAAGCGCGAGCCCAGCCTCGGCCGCTGCGGCTTTCAGCTTATCTCTTTCGGCGTCGCTCATACGGGTCACCTTGGGAGCGTTAATCTCCAAAACATCAAAGCCACATTTCTTAGCTTTGGGGACGAACTGAAGGGGATCTGAACTCCAGTATTGAGTCCAGTAGCCGAAGTGTATTCCGATTGGATTCATATTTAGAATGGGAGGTGGAAGAGTTCGTCCATCTGGCGCCTCGGGTAGACAACCGACGAGCTCGATGGCAGAACTTGGAGCAGCATTCTCGATTGACAATGGTGGGAGTTCAAGCTGGGGAAACCTTCGAACATTCTGTTGGTGTCTACCGAGGAGATAAGACAACCTTGGTATCCGTCTGGTCTGAGCTCAAATCTGGGGCTTTAGCGAGCTTGAAATCCCAATCCGTGTTTCAAGGCAATTAATTAAACCCCAAGGGTCGGGTGTTGGAGGTGAACTGACATGTACGCCGCACGCGATGGGCTTGGCCATAATGTCGGCTCGCCTGTCCCACCAACTCCCTTACTACTCGCCGATGGAACGGCTAACGATCTCCTGTGCCTGTTCGACTATGGCGGCAAGATGCTCAGCGCTCTTCAGGCTTTCGGCATAAACTTTGTAGATTTGTTCCGTGCCCGAGGGACGAGCAGCAAACCAGCCGCTTCCGGAAACGATCTTCAGACCACCAATCGACGCGTTATTTCCAGGCGCGCGTGTGAGTTTCTCAGTGATTGGTTCCCCGGCTAACTCCTGGGCATCGACTGCTTCGGGTGAGAGTTTCTTTAGCCGGTTTTTTTGATCCACCGAAGCCTGGGCATCGATGCGGGTATAAAACGGCGTACCAAACTCGCGCGCAATTTCCTGGAAATGGACACCGGGATCTTTTCCGGTGCGTGCGGTTATTTCAGCCGCCAGGAGACCCAGAATCAGGCCGTCTTTGTCCGTACTCCAGACGGTACCGTCACGGCGCAGGAAACTGGCGCCTGCACTCTCCTCTCCACCAAAGCAGCAAGAACCATCGTACAGGCGAGGGGTAAACCATTTAAAGCCCACGGGCACTTCCCAAAGCGTCCGACTACTGCTCGCGACAACGCGATCGATGAGACAGCTACTGACCAGCGTTTTACCGACTACCGCGCCGGCAGACCATTGGGGACGGTTAGCAAGGAGATAGCGTATGGCAACCGCGAGGTAATGATTCGGGTTCAGAAGACCTCGTGATGGAGTCACAATTCCGTGGCGATCCGCGTCGGGGTCGTTCCCAAAAGCAACGTCAAAGCGATCCTTGAGTTCTACCAGCCCAGCCATCGCCCAGGGACTAGAGCAATCCATGCGGATCTTACCGTCATGATCTACCGTCATGAAAGCGAAAGTCGGATCGACCTTAGTATTAACGACAGTAATATCGAGGCCGTAGTGCTCAGCTAACGGCTGCCAATAACTCACTGCCGATCCACCAAGCGGATCGACGCCAATCTTAACGCCAGCCGATCGGATGGCTTCCAGATCGATGACTTCAGCAAGGTCATGAACATACGGTAACACGAAGTCCTCTTCGTGGGTGGTACCTGCCTTGAGGGCGGCATCGAAGCCTACGCGCCGGACACCTTTATTGCCCGCCCGCAGCAGTTCATTTGCACGATTTTGAATCCAATCTGTTACACTCGTATCGGCTGGCCCGCCGTTTGAACTGTTGTATTTGAAACCGCCATCGGCGGGCGGATTGTGGGATGGAGTGATTACGACGCCGTCAGCGACACGGTTCGACTGTCCTCGATTGTGAGCGAGAATAGCGCGCGAAATGACAGGTGTGGGCGTGAAGCCGCTGTCACGCTGGATGAATGTCTCCACATCGTTGGCGGCCAGTACTTCGAGCGCCACACGTTCAGCCGGGCGAGAGAGAGCATGAGTGTCTTTGCCCATGAACAGCGGCCCGTCGATTTGTTCTTTGCGCCGATAATCGCAGATAGCCTGCGTAATGGCGAGGATATGCGTTTCGGTGAACGTTCCGTTCAAGCTTGTCCCCCGATGACCGCTGGTACCGAAGCTAACGACTTGGTTCGGGTCGTTGGGATCAGGTTTCGTTTCGTAGAAGGCGGCTTCGAGGCCGCTAACGTCGATCAGGAGATCCTTCGGTGCGGGTTTGCCTGCAAGGGGATTTGTCTTCACGGAAAGGGCATAAGGTTGGATGGTTCATTTGCTGGTAGCTGCATCAAAAGACTCCGACATTTGTGAGCGATGCAGTCTCATGCAGAAGTAAAAAGACTCTCGATCAGGACTTGCTCAAAACTTCCCTGATGCGGTTTTGGCCACTGACCCCAAGCCTGCTCAACAAGAGATTGCGACCGTTCAGGCGTTCGCTCAACTTATATTTACGAACTTCGTATTCAATAAGCCGTAGCCAATTGCCTATCGTCGCAGGCTGGCGTTCTCACTCGCCGCTCGCATAGAGGCGGCACATGAATAACCATCGCCCCGCTCGCCCACTCGAGCCAGATGCCGAGCGCCTTTCTGCTTACCGGTGCAGCAGTTCCGAGCTGTCACGCTCGCTTTCATCTCTGGTCAGGAGCGCTTCTTCAAGAGTTTGCTCGATGATGTTGACCGCTCTTTCAAGACCTCGGATAGCGGCAATCTCATCACGCATCTGCACAGCACGGGTCCTATAGTTAGGATCGTCCACGACCGTTGTAATCAGCGCTTTCAATTTATCGCTGGTTAGCTCCTCTTCCGCCAAGAACTCACCGACGCCATGGTATGCAATGCGAGCGGCCATGCCAGGTTGGTCGAAGCCGATCGGGATCGCAATCATGGGAACACCCGCTGCCAACGACTCCAGCACAGTATTGGCTCCAGCATGGGTTATGCAGAGATGAGCTCGTTTAAGGAGTTCCAGTTGCGGAGCACTCCGCACCACGATCGCATTTCCTGGTAACGTCCCGAGATCCTCGAGGCGAATATTGTTGCCGATAGATAGCACCAGCTGGGTGCCAGGAATCATGGCGGAAGCAGCGATGATCTTACGATAGACATGCTCTAACCCGTTCACCAGAGTGCCCAGCGATGCGTAGATCATTCGCTCGGCAGTGACTCGTTCCCACGGAAATGGAATCAGAGACCGGCTACCGGGATCATGAAAAGGACCGGTGTAGTGAAATTGCGGCGGGCAAGCGAGTTTCGGAAAATCGAAAACCTTGGGAGTTTGGGTGATCACAGCCAGTTTAGAAACGGTTGCGCCAGGTTTGGACCAGTCGATACCAAGATTGTGCTCTGCAGCGTACTCTCGAGCAACATCCGTTACTGCTGAAAAAAGGCGGCCGATGTCAACCACTCCAGCGGCATACTTCTGACGCGCATCCGGGGAATTCTCGTAAGGCAATGACATAAAACATGGGGGCGTCATTCCAGATCGGTCGATATGCAAAATATTCCAGATATGGATATACGGAAGGTTCAAACGAATGGCTACCAACTCGACAAAGAGGTGAATCGTGTCGATGACCAGCGCCTGTACGCCCAACTCTGTCACCGCGTCCGGCAGATGATTCAGCATGGCTCGGCAGAGTTTCGGGTGACGCGTCTGGGTAGAGAATCGCAGAATTTCCAGACCCCGGAGCTTTGAGATTTTCTTCAGGTATCCTGAACTGCCGCCAAGAGGAAATTCCTTTTGGGCGACGGCCTGAAATTTCAGGTTCGCAGCCTGGACCGTCGCAGCGGCATCTTCGATGCCAAAAAAAACGATATCGTGCCCGCGTGCCTCGAGTTTACGCGCCAGAGCAATCATGGGATTGAGGTGACCGCTGTACGGCATGCTAACAAAACCGATGTTCATACTCCTACTTTTTGTGAATTGACGCTGCACCGAGAAGGTTGCTTCGAGCATACAGCCCCAAAGCCGCCGAGCCGCGTCTTTGTTCGAATCGCCGGGATCGTTGCCTGGAAAATCGAATGACCGGAAAAAACCGATTAGGAGGTTCCCGAAGATTCCCGCTATCTGGTCACCAAATAACCGCACCCGGTCATCCGCTGACCACTCCTCGGTGATTGCAATCGCTGATGCTGATGGTCGGCGGGCGGATAAAGATCCTTCCTGCAGGATGATACCGAATGGGGACAGGTCCAGATCATCTGGGAACGCATGGCTACCGCGCCGGAATCAGCCTGACAGCGCCGGTTTTAAGAGCCTTATCCACCCAGCAACAACCATTGCGCAGCGAGGCGGGTCGCGGACACTCAGCCAACTTTATACCAGGCGCCTAAATAGTGAGATAAGGCGGCGGTATCAGCCTCGCTGCTGCGAAACGCTACGATACCATCTGGACGCACGAGATAAATGGCGCCTTCCTTATGGACCGCGTACGCCTCGTGCGCATCACCTTGAGTATCGACAATCACGCCGGCGGACGGAACACCTTCTCGCAGTATGTGAGTGACTGCATAGAGCGGGGAAGCGGGAATTTGCATCGCTGTGCTGCCAAAGACAAGCAACTGGTGGCGATCATCTCCAATCCATAACGAGAACAACCGTTGCAAATCCGTTTTGCCTGCAACCAGAAGTTGCTCCGCATCGGGAGCGCGTTCTCCGGATCGCGGGCCACGGCTCAACCAGCTGGTATGCGATTCGCTGTTAAGCGGGCTTTCCGGGTAGCCTACATCCAGCATGCTCATCACCCGCGGAACTACTCGCGACATTCCGATATGGCCTAGAACGTGGATAACCTGGTTCCGAACCGCGATGGCTACTGGGCTTCTAAGGTTAGCCATTCTAGTGGCGGGCCCCACCCGCGAAAGCAGCCGCCGCGCGTTGTAATGCCGTTCTGCCTGGTAAGTCGCGAGTAGTTCGAGTTTCGCTAAGCCTTGAATGATCAACGCCAATTTCCAGGTTAGGTTTAATGCATCCTGAATCCCTGTGTTCATCCCTTGGCCACCCAGCGGACTGTGCACATGGGCCGCATCGCCCGCTAGAAACACGCGTCCGCGGCTCATGGCCGGCGCCATTCGCGTATTGACCCCAAAAGCGCTAATCCATACTGGATCGTACAGCGATATATTGGTACCGAACCGCTCATTTACGATGGCCTGAACATCTTCGAGCGATGTTTTCTCCGCTTTCTCCTGGGTCCATTTCGGCCCCGTCACAATGACGCGCCAACGTTCATCGTTCATGGCCGCTATGAAAGCAACGCCCTCTTCGGATAGCAGTGCCACGACCTCACTTGGATCTCGGTCCCAATGGATCTTTACATCGGCAGTTATCCAGGTCGCATCTAAGGTTTCTCCTTCCAGCGTCAGGCCGAGTCCCGTCCGAACCGCGCTATGCGCTCCGTCTGCTCCCAACAGGTAGTTAAATTCTTCGACTGTCTCGTTGCCGTCCGGATGCTTCAGCCGGACCGAGACCCGGTCCCCGGAGTCGTTGAAACTCAATAATTCTACCCCTCGTTCTACCTCTACTCCCGCCGCCCTCAACGGTTGGGCCAGCAGCGCCTCGGTCTTGAATTGTTCGAGCCCAAGCATGAACGGATAAGGCGTCGGCAGATGATCAAAGGAAGGGTGGACCAATAGCACATTTCCCGGAGCGTAAATGGAAGCTCCGTGAATCTTAACTCCCGTGGCAAGAAAATCGTCGATAACCCCGAGACGTTCGAAGTGTTCCAGCGTACGGACATGCAAAATTGCCGCTCGCGACTGGTTGGTCGGCTCGGCTAACCGGTCGATAATACGGATCGGTATCTTCGCTTTTGCCAATGCCAGCGCGGCGCTCAGGCCAACCGGTCCTGCACCGACAATTAAGACTTCGTCATGGTTGCTCATTTGTCTTGATGAATGTGAGGCAGCTCGTGGGACTACCAATGACCAGATTACGCGACATCCGAGGTTATAAGCGATTCCAATAATTATATTGCTTTGAAAGTAGCTTTCTGGCGGCTTCGCGTCGGAGGTTCGCCAGCTGCTCCGGGAGCAACCAGATGTGCAGACCGAGCGAAAGCCGCTCGCTGACGCTATTCAGAAGGTCTACAGCGCGGTCCCATAGTCCCCGTCAATCAGAACGTGGAGAGCCTGAAGGGAACTTCAGCCTTTGCCTCTGCTCCTCGAACGGGGGGGTGCCGTCCGTTTGACTTTCGTAACCATATGGTTATCATATTAGTAACCGTATGGTTACCATTCGACCAAGCCCTGATGATGCGGTGTTCCGAGCAATCGCTGACCCGACCCGGAGAGAAATCCTAAAGCTACTGCGTCACCGACGGCTGACGGTGGGCGAGCTCGCCGCTAATTTTCAAGCCAGCCGTCCGGCCATTTCGAAGCATCTACGGGTGCTACGTACCGCCGGCTTGGTTATCAGCCACAAAGACGGCACGGCCAGCATCTGCGGGTTGAATCCAAAACCGCTCAAGACCGTAAACGACTGGCTAGAAGATTATCGAGCGCTCTGGAGGGAAGGCCTGCGCAACCTGAAACGCTACGTTGAAGAACCAGCGAACCATAAAAAGGAGAAGCCATGAACCCAACCGCGACTAACGAAACAATCGTCGAAGAAATTACGATCAAAGGATCTGCCGACCGCATTTTCGAAGCAATTGCCGATTCGCAGGAACGGCTCAAATGGTGGGGCGCAGAAGGTACGTACCAATCCAACGAAGTGGAGTCCGACCTGCGGCCTGGTGGGAAATGGATCATGAGGGGCATCGCGCGGGGGAATGCATTCACCTGTCACGGCGAATACACCCGAATCCAGAGGCCTCGATTGCTGGAATTCACCTGGAACCCAAGCTGGCAGGGTGACACCGCAGAATCCCTCGTCCGCTTTGATCTGAACGAAGCCGATGGCGTGACTACCGTCCGGGTAACCCACTCCGGTCTATCTCCAGCTGCCCGCGAAGTCCACAAAGGCTGGCCACAGGTTCTCGGTTGGCTGAAGGGTTACGTGGAATAGCGAAAGAAAATCGTCCTCGTGCTCGAGCTCGTCCTCGTGCTCGATTGGTGTATTCGCCCAAGTCGCGGCGTGCAAATCTGGGACCCGGAAGAAAGATCGTCATCTGATCAAGCATCTCCACGCCAAATATTCGAGCACGAGCACGAGGACGATTTGGACGCGGCACCTCCGGCGCCATTTGTATAAAACAGGAAATTCGTCGTATGTTTAGCGCCCTTAGCGGAGAGCAGCGATGAACCTCACCCACATCGGCCGCGTTCACTCACATCTCACAACGCGAACGTCCGCGCCGCGCCAGGCCCATGAAGGCGCACCACACGCCAGTTTGGAAATAAAACCGGCTTATATCGAAGCTCTCGATGGTCTCAAACCGGGGATGGACATCTGGGTGCTTACCTGGCTGCATCAAGCCGATCGAAACTTGCTAAAAACGCATCCCCGAAATCATCCGCACAGCCATTTGCAGGGTGTATTCTCCACCCGTTCCCCCGACCGTCCCAACCCCATCGGCCTTCACCGCACGAAGATTCTGAGCATTACGGAACACTGGATGAGGGTTGAGTCACTTGAAGTCATCGACGGCACTCCGATCATTGATATCAAACCGGTATTAGAACCAGAGGCCTGAGCAGAGCGATCCCGTGAATCGGACGGCGCGTGTTCTCGCGCACCAGGAACGGGGGGCGAATTCCGCGTTCCCTCCCGCCGGGAACCTGCCCGCTCGTAACGTTTTTCGTCCGAATCGCGTTGTTAGCCACAGCTCCCTTGAGCGTGTGACAGGTTCCTAGACATGGATATCCCATCGCGTGACCCGTTTTGGGGCGTGGCGGTTGTGGCGCAGGCCGTATCGCCTGGCGCAGGCTCCGGCATCCCCAATTCTTCGATAATCAGGTTATCTAAGGTGCCAGTTTTGTGAAATCTTAGCGCTCGCATGTTCGGCTGGAGAGACTTATGAGAGCAATGACTAACAGGTCTCCGCGGATTAAATCAGCTAGCAGAAGTTCACGGGTTCCAGCTCACGGCTAGAGGCAGAGCCAGCCGGAGAACCGGGTGGGGCCAGACCGGTTCTCGCGTAAGCTAGCGCCGCTTCAGTTGTCTAGCTATGGGTCGGCGCATAGACGAGCCTAACGCCTGCAGATAGGCTCTGGCGACCTGACTACTTTTTAACGCCCAGGATGGCGTCTTTGGCAGCTTTAGCCACTCGAAACTTAACTACCGTCTTAGCCGGGATTTTAATCTTCTGTTGGGTTTTCGGGTTGATACCGATGCGTGCTTTCCGCTTCTGTTTTACCAGCTTGCCGAAGCCTGGCAGCATAAATTCGCCTTCTTTCTTAATGGCTTTGTAGGCAAGGCCACTGAGGCTCTCGAGGAAAAGCGCGGCCGTTCGTTTGTTGGTTTGAGTCGCCGTAGCGAGTGCGTTTTGAAGTTCGGTTTTGGTCATCTGTACTGGTGTGTTATGGCAAGAGAACCACGGTTTTTCAAGAGAATCGCCTTATTTTCCAGGAAAATACGTGATTTTTGGGTCGTTAGGAGGCAAAAACCATGAATTCAAAGGCATTCGACGAGTTCGAGTAAGGAAGCAGGAGCCAGCACGCAATGATAAAAAGCTTCAGACGTCTGACGGCATTTCTCGCGGACAGCGCTTGTTGTCGTTTGATCAATTCTATTAATTGGCGTCTTTCTGATCGGACAAATTCGCCGGCGGACCTGGCTAATTACATGACGCGATGTGAGTTACTCTCTAGACAAGAATTTTATTCTAAGGAACCGATCAAAGGACTTCATATCGGGCCAGCCCTCTTAAGTTGGTCCAGCCCGGTCCAAAGCGAATTTAATGAGAATAACGTCGCCCGCGCGCGGATTTTTCTTTCCAAACAAGGATGGTCAGCACCGTCAGTGCTCTTTCTACATGCGTTGATGTCGGCCAGCGACTTCGGTTATCAACGCATCGCTCGCCGCTTCAATCAAATGGGCTGGAACGCACTCTTGGTGCATCTGCCGTTTCATTACACCCGGATTCCGTCGGGATATCTTAACGGCGCATTGGCGCTTACGTCAGAACTGATTCGAAATGCGGAAACCATTCGGCAAGCAGTCATGGAAACACGCCAATTGCTCGAACTGCTGAGAACTCGGGGCGCAGATCGGTTTGGTCTGATTGCCACGAGCTACGGTGGTTGGATTGGCTCCCTGCTCCTATCTTTGGAAGAAGATTTCGAGTTTGCAGCGTTGTTACAGCCGATCGTGGATATCGAGGAAGCAATCTGGAATAGCCCGGCCGCACTAGCAATTCGCTCGCGCCTGCGGCGCCATCTGATCGAGCCCGGAATTTCCAGGCGGCATGCCCACCTCTCCTGTCCTTTCGATCAGAAGCCGTTAGTTGATTCGAAACGTATTCATTTATTGGCGGGAGAGTTCGATCAAATCGTCCCCGTGCAAACGTTGCAGCGTCTCGCTGAAACGTGGGAGATCCAGAATTTCGAAATCGTGCCTCAAGGCCATTTCGGCTATGTCGCGATGAACCGGGCATTACGGCGGCTCGGTTTCCTCCTCCTACTGGCCGTCGCCCTCGTCCTCGAAAGTGGGGTAGCAATGGATTTGCGCTGCCTATTGGGCTAGAGCGATCTGTCAAAATCGCACCCAGCATGAATGGGCTGAGGAAGCTCAGAGCGCGTTGTTTAAACGGCCTCAGGTCTCTTCGGTCGAACCCTGCGAGGCCGTGACCACCATCGCAGCGGGCGCCATTGACCGCGCTGGCAGAGCCAACAATCGATAAAACAGAGCGCCTGCCGCGACGCCAACAAACCAGGAAAAGTTGGCCAACCAGCTGAGAGCGGGCACCATCACGCACAAAAAAGAAACCAAAGATGCTCCTATCAAGGCATAGACGGCGGACAAATTGAAACCGTGGCTATACCAATAGGCCCCCGACGGTGACATCGTGTAAAGATCCTGCACGACTATCTTTTGCCTCTTCAAGCGATAGTAATCGATTAACAGGATCCCGTACAGCGGGCCGATAGCACACGCCAGAATGTCCAACGTGCTGTGTATCACGGCCGGATTATTAAACAGATTCCAAGGCGTAATAAAGACTGAAGCGACAGCGGCGATCATTCCGCCGGTCCGCCAGCTGATATGGCTGGGAGCGACATTAGAAAAGTCGAACGCCGGCGATACAAAGTTAGCAACGATGTTGATGCCGATCGTGGCGATGGTGAAGGTCATCGCCCCTATCACGACGGCAAAGGGTGAATCGATTTTGCCGACCGTCTCAACCGGGTCAGTGATCAAACGCCCGAAAACGGGTAAGGTGGCAGAGGTGGTAATAACGGTGACGACAGAGAAAGCCAGAAAGTTAACCGGCAGTCCCCAGAAATTACCCTGCTGAACCGCCTTGATGCTGCGGCAGTAACGAGAAAAATCACCAAAATTGAGCATGGGTCCGGAAAAATAGGAGACGACCAATGATATAGCCGTCAGCATGACCGGAAGAGCGGCCAGCCCATGATACTTCACATCGCCTAGATTGAGACTGATGTTTTGCCAGCCTGCTTTGTAGACCATGTAACCGGCGAGCGCGAACATCACGACATAGACAGCGGGCCCGGCTACATCGATAAATCGTTTGATGGTTTCCATGCCGTTCCAAAACACTATGGCCTGGAGAACCCATAAAAGCAGAAAACCCGCCCAGCCGAGAATCGAGAGCCCGAGAAAACCGTGTTGATGGACATCAGCATACGGCATCAGCCCTGGAAAGAACTTAAGCACAACAATAACCAGCGCGCTGGACGCCAGAAACGTCTGGACCCCGTACCAGGCTACGGCGATAAGGCCACGAATCATGGCCGGAATGTTTGCTCCACGGACACCAAACGTCGCCCGACATACTACCGGGTAAGGAACGCCGCCGGCTTGACTAGGCTTCGCGATCAGGTTGCAGAAGAGGTTGACGATCCCGATCCCAATTAAAAGGCACAATAAGACTTGCCAGCTTGTGAGCCCAAGGGCGAACAAACTCCCAGCGAATACGTAGCCGCCCACGCTATGGACGTCGGACATCCAAAACGCAAAGATATTGTACGCCTTCCAGGTTTGTTCCGTCACGGGCGCAAGATCATGGTTGTAAAGCTTTGGATCCGCGTCAGTGATTTCTCGATTAACGTCTTGCGCTGCTGTCGTGATCATTTTTCTCCTCCTGCTTTATTTGAGCCAAGCCTGGCGAATAATTTGATCAGCGCTGTCGCTGGGGTGCCGGCCCGACTAGGGAACCATTTAGCTAGAAGGCAAGATTCGAGCCAGGGAAGCCGACTGTGCTCTTTTGAGGGAATGGACCGGCGACCGTATGATGACGCGTATTCAAACAGCGTTTTATCATCACCCACTCCAACGTTTTCCGGTTAACGCTTCAACCCTCGGAAATTTGACAACCGGCAAAAAAAGGATAGGGCGTTACGGGCTCGTAGCCTGGAAGTTACAAGCCGAAAACTCTGTTTTCGGCCGAGACGCCGGCGCTTAAGGGCCGGATGAAAGGGAAGTGATGTGATGGGATGTTGAGGGTTCGGTTAGTTGGGTTAATTCGTTTATTTTGTGTTGGTAAGCAGTTAGCAACACCGCTCAGATTCACTGAGTCTCAGATCGGTGTACAAGAGGGTTCTCCCTCGGTTTGGCAGTATCTCCCTCGCTGTCCACGAAGAAATAAAGAGCGGCCAGGCACTGCTCCTTGGTGGCAATCAAGGCTTCCACGCCCAATCGCACGCCCGCGTTCGGGTCATCCCAATCGACGCATTCGCGGTGCTGCCATATCGGCGTTCAATCAGGCTTTAACGAAGGTGAGATGTGAGAAGCAAACCGCGTTACAAGGAACGTCATGATGACGTTTTTGCGAAAGAGAAAGAGAGAAAAGGGAAAATGGTAAGGTTGTTTATGGTTGTTGGTGCGGTTTTGGCACCGCTATTAGCGCAGGGCGATATAACTTATAACTTGGATCAACTGTCGCCATTGGAGCGACAGATACAACCGCTGATATACGATGTTTTCAGCGTCAGTTATTTTGGCGTTGAGCCAGTTTACACTCAGATACCCGCCAAAGCCGTCAAATGCTGGGAAAGAGCGCGCTCGCATCCAACTCATCCACTCGATTTCGTTATTACCTACATTAAGGTAACGCGTTCTCATCAGGATGATTTGGATGTTCATTGTGCGGGCTGGTTAACCTTAATTGATGAAACTGGTAGCGGTAAGATAACCGGAACCGTCTATGCCCAGTGGGATCTGGCCTTCACCGGAAAGGGGCCATGGTCGACACAGCCAGCTTCGGATCCCGGCACTAAGCCCATCCTAGCGGCATTTAATGAATCGAGCAGCAGCGACTTCGTAAAAGAGTATCCGGAGCAGTAGGACGTTCGGCGTTTGGCGTTTGGCGTTTGGCGGTTGGCGTTCGGGGTTCGGGGTTCGGCGTTCGGCGTTTCGCCGCCGAATGCCTGGAGGGGAGCCGCTTATAACCACTGAGAGGACCCTCGCATGATCGCGGCAAAAACCGTGGCACTACCCAACGCGGGGTAGCAGGCGGCTCCCGCGAACGTTTGCACGCAGAAATTGGCCAAGCGATGTTCGTTCGTTCGGATCAAATCAAAACAGTTAAGGTGTTACCGACATCAAGAGACGTTCGCGGGAGCCGCCTCCGAACACACGCTAACTACTGACAGACGCAATGTTTCAAACGGGCGTGTTCAACTTCGTGCAGTAAAAAGCGGCTCCCCTCCAGACCCTGGGCGGCGCTTCGCTCCTCGAACCCGAGTATTGGCTCTGTCACCGCTTGAATCCAACCATCGCCATCATTCCGTGAGGCTGGCCCATTTTTGAGCACAGGACTATAGCCACTTGCAAAGCGATTGCCCCTCGGCATCCTGCTCACTCCGCTATGTCTACACAACCCACTCTTACACTTAACGATGGAAATGTGATCCCGCAGTTCGGCCTCGGGGTTTGGCAGGTGCCCGATTCACAGGCAGCTCAAGTCGTCAGCCATGCGATTTCCACCGGCTATCGTTTGATCGACACAGCCGCAATCTACGAGAATGAAGCCGGCACCGGCAGCGGCATCGCGCAAAAATCTGTTCCCCGGGAGGAGTTATTCATTACCACCAAGCTTTGGAATTCAGAGCATCGAAACGCTCCTCGTGCGTTCCAACACAGCCTTGACCTGCTCGAGCTGGACTACTTGGATCTCTATCTCATTCACTGGCCGAAACCGCGCCAGAACGCTTATGCTGAAGCCTGGAAAGCCTTAGTCAAATTGAAAGCAGAAGGTCGAGTAAAATCGGTGGGCGTTTCAAATTTTACGGTTACCCAGCTGAAACGAATCATCGATGAGACCGGCGTCGTGCCCAGTGTCAACCAGATCGAATTGCATCCCCGCTTCCAACAGAATGAATTGGTGGCGTTCCACGCCGAGCACGGAATCGTGACTCAATCCTGGAGTCCACTCGGTCAAGGCACTTTGTTCGACGATCCTGACCTACAGCAGCTCGCGAACAAGTACGGCAAAACCGTCGCTCAGGTTGTTATCCGATGGCATCTCGACCGCGGATTCGTCGTGATCCCGAAATCGGTGAAACCGGCCCGGATCGAAGAGAATTTCGACGTGTTCGATTTCGACCTCGACAAAGAGGACATCGCAAAAATCGCATCGCTCGATAGCCGCGATGGCCGAATTGGTCCGGATCCGGACACGGCAAACTTTTGATCGTGCGGGCGTGGGGGATTGGCTAGGGCGAGCCTCCGAATTTTGTCCCGAAGGGACCTGAGGACTAAGCCAGGGGTTTTAGCCCGCGCTTACCCGTCCAACGCGGGCCCGCCCTCACCAGGCGCTTCGTTTCTCGTACTCGTCGTCGTCCTCGAAAGCTAGCACGCTAGTGGTGCGTGGGATTACCCAGCGTCTGGAGGGGAGCCGCTTTGGCATGTCTCCTTCGCTTTCCCGAAATTTCGTCCCAAGACTAGTCCCCTCGAAACGTGCAAGAACAGGGGCTCCCTCGAACTACCCAGCGCGATGTTTCGGCCCATAGCTCAGATTCGTTTGCACCGGTCGTAGAGCTGCAAAACGATGAGACATTCTCGGGAGCCGCCTGCTTTCACACGTTTTCGGCGGGATTAGCGCCGAGGTAAAATTTTGCGAGGGTGGCGGGACGGCTGCCAAAGCGGCTCCCCTCCAGACGCTGGGTAATCCCACGCACCACTAGCGTGCTAGCTTTTGAGGACGAAGACGACGAGTACGAGAAACGAAGCGCCTGATCGAGCATCAAACGTCGAACCTAGAAGTTAGATCCTAAAACCGCGAACCGTTCCCGCCTAGTTCCAAGCTAGTTTGCTTCTCGTTGTCCAGTAGACACTGGGAGATTCAGCAAGGCGTAACAGGCGAGCTAGAATATCTTGATCGAGCCGTACCCGACACGCTTGCGCGTTCGACAATATTTGCTCCAGGCTAGCAGCTCCGCTAAGAACGACGTCCACAAAAGGTTGGCTGAGACAAGCGGCCAGGACTAGCGCATCAGTCGAGGTTCCTAGGTCACGCGATTCAGTCTGCAGGACTTCTAGTTTGGAAGCGAAATCGGGCTCCTGATTTCTGTCAGTTAATCGACCGTTGGCGAGCGCTTCTTTAATGATGACACCGATGCCTGCGGCATGCGCTTCTGCTAAAACCGGGCCGACCGACGGTTCGAGCAGATTCCAAGTCGCTTGAACCGAATCAAACAATCGGGATCCGTCAATTTCTATCTCCATGGCTGAGCGCAAGGTTTCGCTTTGACTTGGACCGCTCAGGGTAAGTCCAATTCGGATACCTTCTGACTTGAGCTTAGCAAGTTCTTGCAGCACCAGCTGATTTTCCAACACCCCGCTTTCCGCGGTAGCCGAGTGAATCTGGTAGAGCCGTAAGTAACCATCTAACAGCGCCAGGCTTTCCGGCCACTGCCTCTCCAGAGTAGCCAAGGAGTGTTCTTTAACTTCGTGTGCCTTAGCCTCGATTCTCCAATCGGCAGTGTAGGTATAACCCCATTTTGAACCCACCGTGATCGAGTCCAGTGACACCCCGCGCGAATTCAACCAGGTGGCTAAGAACTTTTCCCCCAGGCCATAGGATCTGGCCGCATCGAAGTAGCGAACCCCGGAAGCCCAGGCCGCGTCCAAGACGAGGTGAGCCCTTTGCTCCATCGCGTCCCCTTCATAGTCATAAGCCAGGTCTTGGGCGTGTCCCAAATTGATATAACCGGGCCGGCCTAGTGCCGCCATTCCTAGACCGATAGGGGATACTTTTAATCCGGTGTCACCAAAAGGCCGCAATTTCACCCGACAAAAATCTCATGCGTATACAGAGTTTGCCAAGCTTTCTGGGTTGTCGCTCTAAGGCTCCGCCTGAGTGCATCGTAATCCCGTCGCGCCGTAAGCTTGGTGAATGCAGAACGGAGGAAATGCACCACCGTCGCACCGAGCTGGGGTTGCGCTCACATTATCCAAATTCCGAAGGTCAAGCGCTGCCACTTATGAACACAGCGATTACCCTCGACAGGCCGGATAACTACTGCCACGGTTATTACCTTTGGCAGGAGCTGATCCCAGTTGATTATGAGCTCTTTCGCTGACTCTTCGCAGAATACTATTCGGGTCCTGATCGCGGACGATCATCCGGTCGTTCGAGAGGGACTAGCTGCGATTCTCGAGCTCGAGCAGGATCTGGAAGTGGCAGGCCGAGCCCATGACGGAGAGGAGGCTTGCAGACTCTATCGCCAACTTTCCCCGGATATTCTGATCCTGGACTTACGGATGCCGAAAAAAGATGGGATCGAAGTCGTGACCGAGCTGATGTCGCTAAGGCCGCGACCACGCATTATCATTTTGACGCATTCGGCTAAAGCGGAGGACCTGCGACGGGCGCTGGCGGCAGGCGCTAAAAGTTACCTGCTCAAGGGGGCCGAGCCCGACCAAGTCTGCGACACGATCCGGGAAGTTTTCGCCGGTCAGTCTTCACTGCCAAGGGATCTGGCGGCGAAATTGGTAGATTCAATGGCTCAGCCCGAACTATCAGAACGCGAACTCGAGATTCTCAAGCAAATGGCGCGGGGGAAAAGCAATAAAGAAATCGGTCAGGCTCTTTACATCAGTGAGTACACTGTGAAAAACCATGTCCGATCGATTTTAAAGAAACTGAATGCCATCGGTCGCACCGAGGCCATCGCCATTGCTACCGGTCGCGGATTAGTTAGTATGGATTAGCGTTCTTTCTCAAGATGCGCTTCGTGCGTCGGTCAGAAATGCAGGCTATAGCAAAGTAGACCTCGATATGAGGCAATCAGACAGTGATCGTGAGCGGGAGAACCGGACCAGCGAAGAGGAGCTTAGCCGGCTCAACCGAACTCTACAGACACTCTATCGATGCAACCGTGCGCTAGTTCATGCTACTGACGAGCAGGAACTGTTTGAGTCAGTGTGCAAAATCCTCGTCGAAGTCGGCGGCCTTCGATTGGCGTGGGTCGGCCGTTGCGAAGAAGACGTAGAAAAGACCGTGCTACCCGTAGCTATGGCCGGTTACGGCGTTGACTACCTCGACAAGGCGCAGATTTCCTGGAGTGAATCAACCGAGAGAGGACGAGGCCCGACAGGTATCGCTTTGCGGACAGGTAGACCCTATTGGGTAAGAGATAACCGCACCGACCCGATTTTTGCGCCTTGGCGCGATGAAGCACACGCCCGAGGCTATGCCTCCTGCGTAGCGTTGCCCCTTATCGCGCACGGCAAGCGGATCGGCAACCTCAGTCTTTATGCGGGTGAACCTAACGCTTTCAATGAGAGCACGATCGACCAATACTCCGAACTGGCAGACAGTTTGGCGTATGGAGTAGTTGCACTCCGCACAAGAGAAGAGCAAAAGAAAACGGAAGAAGCCCTGCGTGAAAGCGAACAGCGACTCCAGGACATCATCGATAACACGACAGCAATCATTTTCGTAAAGGACCTCCAACTCCGGTATCTCTTGATAAACCGCGAATTTGAACGGCGGCATCTGATTTCGCGAGACGAGATTCGAGGAAAGACTGATTTTGACCTTCATCCCGCAAATGTCGCAGAGGCGGTCCGCGCGAACGACCGGCGGGTAATCGAAGCAGCCGCGCCAATCCAGTTCGAAGAATCTGTACCTTCAGCCCACGGTCATCGATATTACCTCTCGTCAAAATTTCTGCTACGCGATCGGAGCGGAAGACCTTATGCAGTCTGCGGCATCGCTACCGATGTTACCCAGTTAAAACGCGCCGAGGAAGCGCAGACCAGACGAGCCAGACAAGCTGCCCTGCGCGCCGACGTCCAGCTCGCGTTTTCGGACGGCATTGAAAGCGGACTAGCAACCGTCCTGGAGCGGATTGCCAAGGCTATAGTACGCCAGCTCAACGCGGCAGCCGCCCACATTTGGGTATACAATGATCAGGGGACTCTGCTGGATTTGCGAGGCAGCGCAGGCCAGCATGCGCATTTGCAGGAAAAACTGGCCCAGACGCCCGGCGGATTCGTTAATATCGGCCGTATCGCCCAAGTGGGTAAGCCATATCTGACGAATGACCTACAAAATGACGAATACATCAACCACCCGGATTGGGCGAAGCGCGAAGGATTACAGGCGTTTGCTGGTTATCCCTTGATGGTCGAGGGACGATCGGTCGGCGTTTTGGGCATGTTCGGGCTGCAACCACTGGCGTTAGACATAATCGACGCACTCGCATCCGTTGCGGACACGATCGCTCAAGGCATCGCGCGAAAGAAAGCGGCGGAAAGAATCAGTCAACATGCGTCCAAACTATCTCAGGCCAACGAGGTACTGAGGCGCAGCCTGGACGCACTGGCGTTCGACAAACAGCTGCAGAGTTTCGTCGACCATGTGCTGGTGGTGTTGACCGAACAATTACAAGGCCATTCATCAACTCTCTGGTTGATCGATGTCGAAAAACGAGCAGCCCATCTGCACTCGGTATATGAGGATGGCCGCGTGGTACTGGCTCGGGATGCTGATCATCCAAATGCGCAGCAACCTCGCTATTGGTCAAGCGACGATCCCGAGTGGGTCGCTCTGCAAACGAACCGTCCGTTTCTTCATCACGATCCTGCTGACGATCCGGAGCTTAATTACACACTCGCCCAGCGAGCTCGCTTTTCTGCTTCCGGCATCCATGCCCTCTTGTTGATCCCGTTAGTTTTTGGCCCGCAGCTCGTTGGTGTGTTGTCCGTCCGCATAACCGGTAATCGTGAGCTCGATCGGGAGGACATGGAATTCGCTCAGTCATTGGCGCAACAGGCGACATTGGCGATCGAGTTATCCAGGCTGGCTGAGCAGGGCAAAGAGATTGCCTTGGCGAACGAAAGGGAGAAGGCGGCTCGGGAACGGGCTGCCGAACTAGCCAAAGCCAACGAGGCACTACGCGGATGTCTGGATGCTTTGGCATCAGTGCCTGAATTGGACGAGTTCCTGGGCCAGGTCATGGCCGCGATGACCCGGCAATTTGGCGCCGCGTCATCAATTTTGCGACTTCGGGACTTCGAACAAAATGTATTGGCCTTGGATCTAGTCTTTCAAGACGGTCGCGTGATGACCCCGGCGGAAGCTAAATATCCGCCAAATTTGCGAATCCTTCCGTTGGATGAGCGGCAGCGAAATCTTTTAAAGGGACCGGCTGCGGTTCTCCATCTACTTGACCCAAAGACCCGAATTCCTGACGAGTTCAGGTCTTACTTACTCAGCGTGGGGGCGAGGACCTCGCTGGTCATTCCTTTAAACTTAGGGGGCGAGTTGGTAGGCAGCGTGACATTTCGGTTCAAAGAAGATCGCGAGTTCCGTCCGGAAGAACTGGAAATCGCCAGAGCTTTGGCCAGCCAGGCTAGCCTGGCCATTGAACTCACCCGACTAGCCAAAGCAGCAAGGCAATCCGCGGTATTAGAAGAACGCAGCGAGTTAGCGGGAGAAATACACGACTCGTTGGCTCAAATATTTACTGGCATTTTTATGCAGCTGGGCGCCGCGAAGAAAGTAATGCAAAGAGGCGGCGCTAACAGCCTCGACTACGTTGAGCGGGCTATTGAGCTAGCCCAATTCGGATTGGCTGAGGCGCGCCGGTCAGCCTTCAGTTTTCAGCCCAGCGTCATTGACGAATTAGGACTAGTCGGAGCCATGCAAAAGCTGGTGGATCGGTCGAATATCCCAGGCAAATTAGGTTGCGATTTCGCATCAACCGGGGTCTGGGACAATAGTCTGCAGCCGTCAGCGCAAGAAGATCTCTTGCGCATTGCTCAGGAAGCGATCAGCAACGCGGTTCGTCATGCCAAGCCGACAGTCGTGCAAGTCAATTTGCAGACCAATCCATCAAACCTCATTCTAGAGGTCACGGACAATGGATCCGGCATCGCTAATCCAGAGGATGCCCGCAAAGATGGTTTCGGATTATCTAACATGCAGGCAAGAGCAGAAAATCTTGGTGCACAGTTTGAGGTCCGAACGGAAATCGGGAAAGGCACTAGTATCGTCGTTCGCCTCCCGCTTAATTGACGCGCGAAAGGCGTGCCAAGAAGCTCTCTCTTGGGCACGCCATTCTCTGAGCCTTATCTTATAGGCTGGCAATTGATTCAGTTGCCGGCATTCAGGGTCCAGATGGTTATGTTGTTGGCGTTATCGTCGACCGCCGCAAAATGGTAAACGTTATCGGTCACCTTTGACGCTTTTAGCCCGAAAGCTCCGCCTAGATTTGGATCGACGGAAATTTCACCGATGAATTGACCTTTCACCGTGAACTCGACGATTTCGCTCGGCTGGTTCGGATCCGTGTTGAATTCGTCGCTGTTGCTAACGAGCAAATCACCGTTCGGACCGAAAACCATGGCTAAAGCTCCGTGGAGGTGCGCCTGGTCCGCATAAATAACGGTGCCAGTGCCTTTGGAAGAACGCAGGTTCAACGCATTCGGGACGGCGTAAACCGCGTTATCTCCAGTAGAGGCGATATAGAGAACCCCATTCTGAGAATCGAATGCAGATCCGGTCGGAGCTACTTCAAAAGTGGCCGGGTCGGCGTGATGGGTGTAACCCGAAGCGATGGTGGTTGCACTTTTGAGGGCGAAGTTGCCGCCAGTGAAGACCAGCTCGATACGGGCAACCGTCCCATTGATCGCATTGGAAACGAACACCCAAACGGTGCCGCCTTGATCATAAACAGAGAAGTCCCATGGACCTTGGATTTCGCTGCTAGTGAATGTGTTTACGAGGTTTCCGTTTCCGTCGATAAGCAGAAGTGAACCCGCTGCAGCCCCGGCAACTGGAGGCTGATTGTTTGTAGGACAGTTCGCGACTAGAACAAACCCTGCCTTAAGTACCGCCAAGCCGGTGCTGAGGCCGAGAGGAGCCGTGCCCTGGAAAAAGAGAGACGTTGATCCCCCTGCCGATATATCAATGATCGTAGTGCCAGTCCCCTGGATATTGTTGGCGTTGTTAAAATTCGATACTAACAAATCCCCAGGATTTAGCTTTCCGCCGGTCGGAAAGTTTTCTGGAACGAACGCAACGCCATAGGGATTTACGTCGCCATTCGAAGGAATGGTCGACACCGTTTGGGTAGGAAATGGGAGAACTCTGGTTTGGTTAACGTTGAAGGCTAGGAGCTCATGTGCAGGTAACGCAACGACCGTGGCTGCGAGAGCAAAAATGCGCATAATGTCTTTGAGGATTGGCCGGCTCTGCCAGCGCGGGTCACTAACTACCTCAACATTGGCAAGATAAAGTTTATTTATTTTCATTATCGATAATGGTTTTTTGCTTTTGACCGACCTCAGCGCCGCATCTATGCCGGGGTCTTAGCCTCCATTCAAAATCGCCTAATTCGGTTAAAAGCTTGGTGTTGGTGGGGAGAATTACTAACACCGCCAGGGGCCTAGTCGATGGCTCCGGAGAATCGTTCTTACTAGTTCGATTGAACTATGGCTTTGCCCGCGAAGCGGCGATGTTCCCTTGGGACGGGCATTTCTTGCATGCACCCTAGCCAAGGGTTTTCCTAGGTACCTCCATTCATTCCCTACCTGACTCCAGATTTCATCGTCTTTTCTTGCAGCTTTCATAACCGTTTCATACAGAGCATCCACGATACGGATCGATGACTATACGATTCGGTCTGCTTATTTGCTCGGGGCTCAGTTTGCTGGCATCAGCGGCGCTGGCCGAGAACGAGGGGCCTCGTTGTAGCTCGGGCAACGAGCTCTCTGCGCAAGTCACTATTCCTTACCAGGAATTCAAGCGGTTACTCGACGCAGCCAGCGTTGCGGCCAAGCCAGAGGATAGCCCGGATATCGCCGGTGCCATCACTCGAGCTCAAATCAAACTATCTCTGGATCCGCAACGGCCCTCGGGAGAGGCGGAGTTCGATATCAATACCTTCGGCCATAAATGGGTGTTAGTTCCGTTCGTTGGCCTGGACTTGCCCATCACCAATGTCGCTTGCGAAAGCGGCACCATCATTCCGCGGGATGGACTTCTCTGTCTCTTAACGAACCAGTCAGGGCAATCCAAAGTAGTCGTTGATTTCGATCTCCCAACAACATTCGTCGCTGGCGGAGGAGATACTATCTCACTTCGACTAGCTCCTGCGGCTGCCGGTCAAATCGAGTTCGGCAATGTACCGCCCGGGAAGCGAATCCTGGTCGGCGGGAAAGCGGTAGAGATCAATAGGCCATTTCCGCTTCTCGTCGCCGGCGGGGAAATCAAGATCACCTGCGTTGGGGGCAACCCCGAGTCACCCACCGTCTGGTCCCAGATCACGCAAACGCTGGTCGAACCGACTTTAGAGGCTATCGAAGTCGAAAGTCATATTCATCTGTCCAGCCCCTCCGGCAGCGGTCTGTCTGCGGAAACCGAATTACCGGTGACCGCTTCAAAATTGGAGATCGAGGGGCCGGACCTGCAACCGGCGCAGATCGGCATGTCTGGGTCAGGCCACAGAAAAATCACCCTTAACTGGGAGACCACCGGCGTCCTTGATCGGAGCATTATCCTCCGCTATCAGCTCCCCAACGCGGAGCCAGGTCGCCCTTGGGAAATTGAAAATCCGCGCTTCGGTAAAGAACTAAGCCCACAAACCTGTCTCACCGTCGTAACCCCGTTGCCCGGCACCGCCGTTCAAAGCGACTATGGGCAAACTGGATCTGACGTCACGCAACTGCCGCATTGGATTCAATCGAAGCTGATAACACCGGAGTTTTACGAGATTCGTTCTGTCAACCCGGCTAAGGTATCGACCCGGTTATTACCGGTATTGAAGCCAGATAACGCTCGAATTTCGACCGCCGCATATCAGACTAGTCTTGTTCCGGACGGCTCGCTGAAGTGCGAGGCTTTGTTCAAAATCGAATATCGGAGCACGTTCTCCTGGCGCTTCCGATTGCCACAAGGAAGCACTCTCCTGGATTGCCAAATGAACTCAGCCCCGGCTAGTCCTGTGGTGAAAGCCGATGGCGAACTGGAGCTTTCCATCCCTGCGCCTGCTAATTCAGGGAATTTTAACTCGCTCCAGATATCGATTACCTACACCGCACACAGCTCAAAATTCGAACCGGTGGAAGGTAAACTTAATCTTTCACTACCTTCCACCCAGCTCTTTATCGAACGGGTCGAATGGCGGCTTTATCTGCCCGATAACTACGAGGCAACGGCGTTCGAAGGGAACGTGGAACCAGCCGGAGAAGACAACACGGCCATTGTGTTCAAGAAACGTTTGGTCCGGGCAGAAACTCCTAACCTGGAAGTTTACTACCGGCGCAAACAAGGAACCCAGCCTCAGTAGGGATGAGCTCCCGCTCGTCCGTTCCGAGAGTCAACGCGCCCCGCAGCAAACAAGATCGGACGAGCGGGAGCTTCGTCCCTCCCGAATTCCACATGAAGAGCTCTAACTATTCGTTCCTAAAATTGTTAGCGATCGGTTTCATCATCGTTTGCACCAGCGTCGCCTGGGCATTGCTGGATGCAGCATTGATACATCGCACGGACCAAGCGGCATTCACTCTTAGCACGGCAGTTCAAAACGGTTGGGGCGGGCCCTTGGCCCAAGCGCACCCCTGGGCCTGGTACGAGTCTCCCACGGGCAAAGACGGAAGAAGAACCATTAACCCAGACAGTTCTACAGTAACCATCCATCTGCTATCTAATCCGAAACAGAAAGGGCTACTCTGGTTTCGAACCTATGATATCGACTTTGCCGGTGTGTATGAAATTGCCAACCCAACCCCGATCGAGCAGATGATCTATGTTTCATTCCAACTACCACATAATACGGGAGGCTGTTATGATGTTTCCTTCGCGTTGGGAGATCGAACCGATATCGTCAACCCGACCGGAAATGGTATTCTCTCGGATGCGATCATTGTTCCGGCGGGTAAGTCGCAAACCCTCAAGGTGGCGTTCAAAACGCGCGGCCTGGATCAGTGGTCCTACGATTTCCAGAACGGTAATCGTGTCCGCAATTTCGTTCTGACGATGAGCACCGATTTCCGTGAAATCAATTTCCCCGCTGGGACGGGTTCGCCAACCAAAGAGACGCAAACTGAAACCGGTTGGCAACTGGAATGGAGATACCCGGATGTAATCGGGGCCCAAGCGATCGGGATGAGCATGCCGGATGTACTCAATCCAGGACCGGTTGCAGAGCGAGTCACCTTCTATGCGCCGGTGTCTCTGCTTTTCTTTGCCACCGTACTTCTGGTGTTAGCCATGGCTCAGAATCAACCGTTCCATCCTATGAATTTCTTCTTTATCGCTGCCGGCTTCTTTTCGTTCCACCTGTTGTTTGCTTACCTGGTCGACGTGCTTCCTCTCCACGCCAGTTTCCTGATCGCAGCCGGCGTTTCGCTGTTATTGGTGAGCGGTTATATCTATGCGTTTGCGGGGAGAACATTGTCGCT
This sequence comes from Verrucomicrobiota bacterium, assembly GCA_019239825.1. Lineage (GTDB taxonomy): Bacteria > Verrucomicrobiota > Verrucomicrobiia > Chthoniobacterales > JAFAMB01 > JAFAVN01. Next base: position 44,523 of record JAFAZK010000181.1, read on the forward strand.
TTGGGCGGTGAGCGCGCAGTTCGCCTACATGGTGCTGTTCAGTTACAGCTTTTTCATCGACGGTTATAGTGGGTTGACCATCGCAATCGGCTCGGTGTTAACTTTGGCATTCCTAATGGCCACAACCGCAAAAATCGACTGGTCAAAAAGATTCGGCCGCAGTGTAGTGACACCGCCGGCCATCCCTGCGCAATGAAGCTACCTGGATCCGGACCTCGAATCTTGATTGTTGATGATGAGCCTTCGATCGTAGATACGATCCAGTTTCCACTGGAAACGGATGGTTGCACCACCGAGTCCTGCGGCACCGGCGAGGAAGCCCTTAGTCTTCTTGCAAGAGAGAGGTTCGACCTGGTGGTGCTAGACGTTGGCTTGCCGGATATGACCGGGTTCGAGGTGTGTCGCCGGATACGAACTACATCAAACCTGCCGATTCTTTTTCTAACCGCCCGATCAGATGAGATTGATCGGGTGGTAGGACTGGAGATCGGGGGTGACGATTATGTGTCGAAGCCATTCCGACCTCGGGAGTTGAGCGCCCGGATTCGGGCCATCCTGCGACGAGTCTCCGAGCAAAGGCTGTTGAGTGCTGAGAGGCCGATTCGGTCGGAACTGTCGGAGAACAGCGAAGCGATTGATACCGAGACCGGCGCTAGCCAGCCAGCATTGGCAATCGATCAACAACGCAAAGTCATATTGTATTTTGGGGAACGGCTAGCCCTTTCGCGTTATGAGTTCCGTTTGCTTGAAATTCTGGCTAGCTCGCCTGGCCGGGTTTATTCGCGTGCCCAGCTCATGGAGGCGGCTTGGGAAGAACCAGAGGCTTCGATGGAGCGAACGGTAGACGCTCATATTAAAAGTCTAAGGTCAAAGTTGCGTCAGGTCCGGCCGGAAATCGACGCAATCCGCACCCACCGTGGCTTCGGTTATTCGCTGCTCGAAGAATTGTGAGTATCACCGCACGTATTCTTCTCGGATCCCTGGTTCTATCGATCGCTGGAGTGCTGCTATTTCTGAGTCTGGTATCAAGGAGAGTCGGGCAAGCCTATCGCGAGGCAGTCGAAGAACCGATGGTTGACACTGCGGAAGTGATCGCTGGAGTGATCGCAAATGAGCTCGAAACGACCGGGAGTTTCAGCGACTCATGGGCCCGCGGTTTTCAAACGGCTAACCAGAGAACACTGCATGCGCAAATCTATAGCGTACTGAAGACCCGGATCTCGATGGATCTCTATGTCACAGATTCCAGCGGAATTGTGCAGTTCGATTCCGGACACCAGGAAAACGTCGGACGCGACTTCAAGGCGTTTCGTGATGTGGCCATGACCTTGCAGGGACATTACGGCGCCAGAGCTACGATTCAGGAATCGGGTCATCAGGAATCGGATCAAAGAGGGTTGATCCTCTATGTGGCAGCTCCGATTTTAGTTAAACACCGCATCTGGGGGGTCGCGACCGTCTACAAAACCCAACGCGATGTAGACGAGTTCTTGGCAGATACCGAACGCACGTTGACTCTCGTTGGGTTAAGCGTCGTGATTGTGTGTACGGTTATCGGCGCGGTCTTATCCCGCTGGGTCACAGCACCGCTGGCTCAACTTACCGCCCATGCTATCGCCATCTCTCAGGGTGAGAGGCCGCCGCCGCTCCGACTTCCGGGACAGCATTTGCGCGTACTGGGAGAGTCATTGGAGCAGATGCGCGACGCTTTAGAGGGAAGAAAATATGTACAATCATACGTCCAATCACTAAGCCACGAAATGAAGGCGCCGGTAGCAGCGATTAGCGGCGCGTCAGAGTTGCTTCAAGAAGAGATGCCGGAGGAACAGCGCACTCGCTTCTTAACGAATATCCGGACGGAGTCTGCCCGCTTGCAGCGTTTGATTGATGAGTTGGTCGCTCTTTCGGTCATCGAGAACCGTAAGAAACTGGAAGAACCGCACCGGATCGATTTGTCGGCACTCGTCGACCGCGTAGTCAGGCAGATCCGGGAAAGATCTGCCGCGGTCACAATCAACCACCCGGCCGGGCAGCCAGCATTTGTGAGCGGAGACGAATTTTTGTTGGAGAATGCGGTTATTAACTTGCTTCAAAACGCGATCGAATTTGCGCCGGCAGACACAACCGTTACGATTTCGGTGGAACGACAAGGTAAAATGGTAGTGGTCAAAATCTTAGATGAAGGACCCGGGATTCCGGCTTATGCCCAGAACAAGATTTTTGATCGCTTTTATTCTTTAGCTCGGCCATCAACCGGTAAACGGAGCTCCGGTCTAGGACTTTGCTTTGCGCGCGAGGTAGCCAATCTGCATCACGGATCGGTTATGGTGCAAAACCGCCGAGACAGTCAGGGCACCGAGGCAGTCTTAACTATGGCCGCCGCGGAGCCATCGAGATAAGCAATCGATGCCGGACCGGATGGAGCTGGATCACACGCCGGATCCTTCGATCGCGCAGCGGGTGGGATAAACCACGAACCCAAGACCGCACACCTCGGCCGCCGCTTTCAGGGCGCATTTTGTCGGAACGATACCCGGGGCTGAAGCCCGGGTTGAAGCCCTGGGTATCGTTCCGACCATCTCGTGGTCAAGAATTGACGTCGTACGTGAACTCCTCACTGAAGCCTTCATTGTACGCTTCTCCGAAGTTTGGTGATCTAATAAGATCCGGGCACCCACCCGGTAGGGACGAGCTCCCGCTCATCCGCGACCAGACTGCTACGGGTTTTCAACCACAATCTCGGACGAGCAGGAGCCCGTCCCTACCACCTACCCGTAAAAATTACGCTCCCAACGGTGAGTTTTGAGCTTATTAAGCTGATCTTTAGATAATCCTTTGCCATCGCCTGCCCGGCAATTGGCTTCAACGTTCCGAATTGAACGCATTCCTGGAATTACGGTTGAAACCGCGGGAGAGCTCAGGACATATCGCAAAGCGAGGTCCGGCATCTGATCCAAGGTGATACCGACATCCGAAACAATCTTTTGCACCCGATCGTAGACCTGTTGTTTCCGATCACCTCGAAAATAACGGCTGCGGAAATCGGCAGAGTCGAAATTGGTATCGGGAGTGATCTTTCCGGTGAGACCGCCTTCATCGAACGGCACCCGAACGATGACGCCCACCTGATGATGCTCGCAGGCCGGATATAGACGATCTTCGGGAGCCTGTTCGAAGATGTTGTGGATGACTTGCACGGTATCCACTGCCCCCGTTTCAATTAATCGGATCGCGTTCTCGGGCTGGTTGTCGTTAATCGAGATACCGAAGAACCGAATCTTTCCCGTTTTCTTGAGCTGGTGAATTGCTTCCAGCCAATCACCCTGGTCAGCCCATTCGTCTGACCAAACGTGAAACTGTTGAACGTCAATGGTTTCCAATCCCAGATTTCGTAGGCTCTCCTCGGTTGAGGCGATGACATGATCGGCTGGAAACGCCTCTTGAACCGGTACCCCCTGCTGAGCCGGCCACTGGTAATTCTTTGGGGGAACCTTACTGGCGACGTAAATGCGCTCGGAGCGTGCCTTCACCACCTGTCCCACCAGTTTCTCGCTGTGGCCATCCCCGTACACCAAAGCTGTATCGATGAAGTTTAGCCCAAGATCGACCGCCTTATTCAGCGCCTTGATCGATTGATCGTCCTCAGCGCCAATCCACATCCCCTTTCCGATCCCCCAGGCGCCGTACCCGATTTCAGAAACCTGCAATCCTGTCCTGCCGAGTGTCCGGTAGTTCATATAAGACATTCGCACAAGAAGATCGCAAAGGTCACAAAGATTCGGACGCTGCGTTCGGGGAATTTACGGCGGACCGTGCCCCGCGGATGAGGAGGCTAACGACATGTGCTGCTTTGCCGCGAAGCGGCTATATAGAGCAGCCCAGGGCTTTAACCCTGGGTCAGGTGGTTGTCGAAAGGTGCCCTGCCTGTCCGCCGCAGTTTTGGGAAAATGGCACGAAGGAGGAAAAGTGGCACTCGAAATGGGAGGCGTCCCTACAACGACACGCCGAGAGCCTAAAGACACGCCTCGGCCGCCACTTTCAGGACGAATCTCATGCTACGCATAACCCAGGGCTAAAGCCCTGGGCTGTTCTGTAGGGCCGCTTCGCGGCAAAGTCGAACAACCCGGGAGAGGTCTTGATCCAGCTCAGGATGGACTGTCCTGAAAATTTAGCGCCGCCGGGCTTGGCGAGGATCCCGCATCGGGACCACTTTGTTCAGCCGTGGGAGGTTACCCTCCCCATCCGTAGCACAGCCGAATGCATGCTGCTCCATCGCTACTTCATAGAATGCATCGTCGCTCAAGGCCGCAGCGATGACCGCATCTCCGACTCGATGGAGGCCGATCAGGAAGAACATCCCCGTGAAGAGCATCCCGGCGGCTAGCGCCCAGGGCAGCGGGAGGAAAAAAATCCCTAAAACCCACAAGCAGATCAGAGCCAAAAGCCCGATCGACCAGGCAATGACCTCAGTCACAACCCGCTTTTCACGAACTTTGGTTGAATAAACCAGAGAAAAGACTCGTAAAACGTTCACACTGCATCCGAGCCGACCGCTCTGATAGCCGACGATAAAATCATCGTGGGTGATGTGTACCAGTTCTTTCAATCCCAGTTTGAATTCCAACCGAACTACGGGGTTCCTTATGTAGGGTAGGCTGGAGGTAAAAAAAAGAAATCAATAGTTAAAGAGGAGAAACAAAAGTGCAGTCATTATAAGAATTACTAGAATTATTCGGGATTTTTTGTTGCCTTTGTTGCATTTTGCGTTATCTATCCGCCGAACTGCCGGTGAGATTGGGTAATGTATGGGTTTGAGGAGGGCGATACGTGAGGGAGAAAGGGACATTTTATTAGGGGGGAACTCGCAAGGACGGGACTCGCTTTACCGGCCACTCGCGGTGGTCGAGTCATTCCCTTTTCGAGATGTTTTGAAAGGAATGTATGTTTCTGCGAAGCAGAGGATGGCTCTGGACAGCAACTATTTCGATTTTTCACGCGCTAATACAGGCGTTACATGGTCAGTCGGTCGCGTCTTCTCCCACGCCTGTGCCTTCGAGCACCGCGGTGCAACCTGCTTCCGAACCGGAAGAATGGAAAATGGAAGGGCCTACCCTGGAGCAACAACAAGCCCCGGCTAACCAGGAACCAGAGACTGGCGTGGCCCCGGAATCACCTGTTGAGCAGGAACCCGGATGGTCCGGTGGGCTGACCAACCCAGGCAATGGTCCTGAGTTCGAGATTCCACCCGACGAGCTTCCCGTCGACCCACGGTCATTTGGTCTGAAATACACGATCGGCCCGATCGATATCCGACCGACGATGACATTCTCCACCACCTTCAGCGACAATATCCTCGCGTCGACCACCAATCAGAGAAGGGACATCATCTATACGATTGCGCCCGGAGCCACTTTCGCCCTGGGGGATTACATACAGAAGCAATACAACTACTTCACTCTTCAATACGTACCAACGCTCAACCTTTACAACCACTTCAGTACCCTCAACTCGTTAGATCAGCATCTGCGCATCGACGGCCAATGGGGCATGGAGCGCCTGAAGCTCAGCGCTTACTTCGGATACGACAAGGCGTTTGGCGGTAATCGGGATATTGGCGGCCTGGTGAACAGCGAGTATTACACCGTGGGCGCTGCCGCGAAATACTTGCTCAACGAGCAACTAACTTTTGAAGCACTCGGCGACCAGACATTCGCGGATTACGGCTCAAGCGGAATCGGTTCGAGGGAGTTCGTCAATCACGAGTACGTGAACTATGCGTTCACTCCCAAACTCACCGCAAGTGTGGGAGCTGCGTTTGGAATTCTACAACCCTACGTAGGAGGAACCCAGACCTATGAGCAGGGACTCTTTCGCGTCAATTTCGTATCCACCAGCAAGTTAAATTTCCTGGGTAACTTCGGCTTTGAGTACAGACAGTTCCCCTCGGGCGTGGGAGCGCGGTTTACACCAGTGTTCAACTTAACCGGCAACTACCTGCTTTTCCCCGGTACCACCTTAACTCTCACCGGGGGCCGCAATGTGACTTACTCCGCGGCGGTCACCGGTTCTAACTTTACCGCGACCAACGTGACCTTTGGAGTCACTCAGCATGTGATTGGCAAGTTGTCCGTTGGCATGAGCGTCGGTTTTGAAAACGATTCGTACTTTTTCGTAAGCGGGGCCCAGACCGGAGCAATAAACCGGGAAGATAACTATATCACTTTAAGTCCTAGTCTGACCTATCAATGGAACGACTGGGCCAGCATTTCTGTCTCCTATCTTTATCGAGACAACCAGTCAAATGCCCCAGCGAGGTCATTCTATAACAATCAGGTCTCGATCGGAGTGCACATTGGCTTCTAACAGGTAACTCACAGGCTATGAAAAATCGGATTGTCTTGCTCGAACTAATGTTCGCCCTATGGTTCACCCTAACTGGCGCCAACGCGCAAACCGGGGTTGCACCCCGAGCCGAAGCAGTGGTGCCGCAGCAGGCCCCGTCAGCGGCAGTCGCCCCTCAAGCTCCGTCATCGACGCTGGATAATTACATTCTTTCGCCGAACGATATCGTTTTGGTAAAGGTTTTTGAGGACCCCGACTTGGATTCTCAGCATCGGATTTCCCAAGACGGCACCATTAATTTTCCTTTAATCGGCATCGTCCAAATTTCCGGTCGAACCGTTACTCAAGCAGCTAGCACTATCCGTGATCGGCTGCTGAAAGGTTACCTCCGCAACCCGCAAGTCCGGGTGAATGTAATTCAATACGCTAGCCGGCGAATTACCGTTTTAGGTCAGGTGCAAAAACCGGGAAGCTATGTTCTCCCTAACGAAGAACGGGTCGATTTGCTGCAAGCGATTGCTATGGCCGGCGGATTTACCCGCTTAGCAGACGAAGGCAGAGTGCTGATCCGTCGAAACGTCAATGGTGTTGATACCATCCTCAAAGTGAACGCCCATGCCGAAACGAAGAACAGCTCCTCTCAGCTCTTCGAAGTGCAACCGGATGACAGGATAACCGTTCGAGAACGAATTTTCTAACCGCCAACCAGAAACTGTTAAAAAGGCTAACTCCGTGAAAACCAATTCATCAATTAGGCCGTCTGACGACCCAACTACCCACGCAGGTGGATCACCTCTTCTCAGATTTGATTTCGGGTATGTTTCTCGCCTGTTGTTATCAAGGGCGTGGTTCATCATTCTGGTTGTCCTCTTGGCTTCCGCCGGCGCCATCACCTATTTGATGACAGCTCCGAAAATTTATACCGCTTTCGCCACTGTCGAGGTCCAGCAGGAGGCAGATAAGGTCACTAACATCACGGATGTCGACAAAGAGGAGTACAAGAATAACGATGCGCTGAAGACGATCGAGCAAAGCCTCCTGAGTGATACTCTCCTTTTGCGGGTCGTAAAGTCCAACGAACTGGAAAAAGATCCCGAATTTGCGCCGCCTAAGAAAGGCGGCTCGGCCTATTCAGACATGGAGCTAGCGGCATTGATGAGCAAGAAGGTTGCCGTGTTGCTTCGCCGGGGGACGCGATTGATCGACATCAACGTCGACGACAAAGATCCTCAGAAAGCGGCGCAGCTGGCCAAATCGATGGTGACACAGTACGAGTCGCTGAACTGGGAAGAGAAGGCGACTGATATTAAGGCGGGAAACGATGCTCTGATTCAGGAATCAGATCGGCTCAAAGATAAACTCCACAAGTCTGAGCAGGCACTTCAGCAGTACCGGGAAGACCAGCACGCAGTTTCGCTCGAGGAAAGACAGAACATCGTGGTGGAGAAACTCAAAGAACTGAATCAGAAAGTCACGGATGCGCGCAGTGAACGTCTTAAGTTGGAATCGGATATATCCACCATCCAGCACGTCAATAAGAAGAACCCGGAACAACTCCTACTTTTATCGAGTGTAGCTTCGCTTCCGGTAGTGGCGGACCTGCGTCAGAAGATTTCCGATAAAGAAGCAGAATTTGCTCAAGTCAACGAACACTACGGACAACTCCATCCAAAGTGGCTTGAGGCGCAGGCGCAGCTGCAAGACCTGAAACAGACTTTGAACCGGACCTTACTTAACTCGGCCAACTTGGTGATGCAGTCGTATCAAGCGGCCAAAGCGACCGAGGACAAGCTGCAGGGCGAGCTCAAAGATCAAGAAAACGCGGCACTGGAGCTGAATAAAATCGCCATCCCTTACAACGTCCTGTCGCGGGAGGAAGAATCCGATCGCGCGATGTACGACGCCGTTCTGCGCCGAATGAAGGAGACGAACGTCAAACAAAACGTTGAGGAGAATAATATCCGGCTCATCGAAAGTCCGCTCGTGCCGGTTTCGCCGTCTAAGCCAAGCAAATTGAAGATTCTGGCCCTCTCTATTCTGGGCGGGTTAATCCTTTCCTGCGGCACCGTGTTTGCCTTCGATATAGCGAACACCTCTATGCGCAATGTCAGTCAGGTGGAGGAACTGTTGCGCATACCGGTGCTAACCTCGATCCCGCGCTCCAGACGCCGACATCCCGATCGGACCCCGGTGGTTAATGCGGATCCGGCTTCACACGAAGCGGAAGCATTCCGCTCTCTTCGGACGGCGTTATCATTTCTCGGACCCGAAAAAGATTTTAAGACTGTCCTGTTCACCAGTGCCAATCCGGGCGAGGGGAAAACCTACACCTCCCTCAACTGTGCCGCAGCTCTGTCTCAGCTAGGCTTACGCACGTTAGTCATAGACGCCGACCTACGCCGGCCGAAGTTGAGCAAGGCTCTGGTTACCGACCCGAAAGCGCCGGGACTGACTGACTGCCTGAGCGGCCGAGCCAGTCTGCTGGACAGCTGCCAGCCGACCAAAATAGAAAACCTGTTCGTTCTCGGCGCCGGTGGACGCGTAAACAGACCAGCTGAGCTACTTGCTTCCGGTGACTTAGCTGCCCTACTGAGCGAAGCGAAACTGCATTTCGACCGCATCGTCTTAGATAGCGCTCCGGTCAATGCGGTAAGCGATACGCAACTTGTCGCGCGGGAAATCGAATTGGTCTGTCTGGTTATTTGGGCTCGCAAGACTCCGCGGGGCGCATTGATTAGAGCTTGTGACCATTTGGGCTGGGCGAACCATAGCCCCGATGCGGCGATCTTAAACCGAGTGCGTAAAGCCTCACGCGACTATTACCACTTCGCTCGATACGCGAGCATGTATGCGAAGGCTAAAGGATATCGGCCTACGGCCAAAACGGGAGAAAATGGGGCTACTTTGTAATGCATATAATCGCCCACTCGACTTTGATGGCTTGGCACTGTCGGCTTCGGTCGCTACGGCATGAGTCTGTCGCGCCTCTATGATGTCCAAAGCTACCTCGGCCCATCGGCAGCGGCTGAGGCCAGGTTGTAAACGGTTGTGTTAGATAACCGTTCCCCCCAGAACGTGACGTGGATCTGATGGTTCACGAACATTTTACTAATTTCAGTCCGAGCTGAAGGGCCGCGACCAAGGGCGGCAGCATGCCCGGGCACCAACCTCCGTGGTAATGACAAATAGCAGAAAGCAAGATTCTTATCACTGCACCTCTATGGAAAGGCACGGCAACTGTTCCTGCGATCTCCGATACCTATGCTATTAACTCCTCACGAAATCTCGCAGCAACGTCCGGTCGACAGTTGGTTCTGTTTGCGGGCTCAGCCTAAACGGGAACATATCGCGGCGGCGTGCCTCCGACAGATATCAGATGTTGAGGTTTTCTGTCCCCGGCTGCGGTTTAGAAGGTTAACCAATCGGGGACCTGTCTGGTTTATCGAGGCCATGTTTCCAGGATATCTCTTCGCCCGTTTCGACTATGCGAACTTCAACCGCCGGATAAGGCAAGGACCAGGCGTTAGCGGTTTTGTTCAGTTTGGGGAACGCCTGGCCATGCTGCCGGAACCGCTGATCCACGAAATCAGGAGACAGACGGCAGGAGATGAAGTGGTCGAGATCAATCCGGAGCTCGAGCCGGGACGTCCGGTCCAGGTAGCTCGTGGCCCCTTTTTGGGCTTGGAAGCTGTAATAAGCCGACTAATCCCTTCGAAGGAACGTGTGGAGATTCTGATCGAATGGATGGGCCGAACGCTTTACGCAGAAGCCAATGTTGATGACGTTTTGCCACTAGCGTGATCACGTTGGCCGAATTGAGCAGTAAGCAGTAAACAGTAAACAGTAAACAGTAAACAGTAAACAGTAAACAGTAAACAGTAAGCAGTGAGTAGTCAGCAGTAAGCAGTTCAACTGCTTCGAATAAGACCCAAGACAAACATCGCATTCGTTATTACGGCTTACCACTTACTGCTTACTGCTTACTGCTTACTGCTTACTGCTTACTGCTTACTGCTCACTGCTCACTGCTCACTGCTCACTGCTCACTGCTCACTGCTTAACGCTCACTGCTCACTCCACCTCTTCCTCCCAGTTCGAAACTAGCCAAGCGAATCCTATAAATCTATGCAACAGCTTGTAATCGAAGCCGGTCGAAGCGAGAAGAACTACTGGACAGATCTTTGGCGTTACCGTGAACTTTTCTACATACTGGCTTGGCGCGACATTTCCGTTCGCTACAAGCAGACTGCCATCGGCGTGATCTGGGCAGTACTGCGTCCATTTCTGGCAATGTTGATATTCACGGTCGTGTTTGGCCGGCTGGCAAAGATGCCATCCAATGGGATCCCCTATCCAATTCTGGTGTTTGCGGCGATGCTGCCTTGGCAATTCTTTGCTACCGCGCTCTCGGAGGCCGGTCTGAGTATGGTTGCCAACACGAATCTTGTGTCGAAGGTCTATTTCCCGCGTCTAATCATCCCGGCTGGCGCCGTCATTACCAGTTTGGTCGATTTTGCGGTCTCGGCGGTGCTGCTCGCGTTTCTGATGATCGGGTTTAATTATCTGCCCGACTGGCGCGTGCTGACTCTCCCTTTTTTCACGGTACTCGCCTTTCTCGCCGCGCTCGGTCCGGGGATACTCATTACCGCGCTCAATGTAAAATACCGCGATTTCCGATTGGTAGTCCCCTTTATCGTGCAGTTCGGACTCTTCATTTCACCGGTTGGTTTCAGTATCGACGTTATTCCGGAGCAATGGAAGTTGCTCTATTCGTTAAATCCGATGGTAGGAGTGATTGACGGATTTCGCTGGGCACTGTGCCGGGGCGGAACCGGCGATTTCTATATGCCGGGCTTTATACTCTCATTGACTGTTACTGTGCTTCTCCTGATGCTTGGCGTCTGGTACTTCCGCAAAACGGAAAAGGGCTTTGCCGACGTGATCTGAACCAGGTTTGCGTTCGACGTTCGGCGTTATCAGCCCCTGCTTTTTCAAATCGCAGGATCAATCCTTGCACTTCTCGTACTCCTCGAACTCCTTGTATGTCTGAAACGGTAATTTCCATCGAAAACGTCAGTAAAAAGTATACTCTGCGCCACAAGAAAAACGGCGAGGCCTATACCACTCTTCGCGATGTAATTGCGCGGCAGGCGGCGGCACCATTTAAAGCGTTTGCTCAGAAAGTAAGCAGTAAGAGCCGTCCGAATGGCTCACACCCCGAGGGGTCCGGCTCTTCTTATTCTCGAAATTCGGTTGAAGAGTTCTGGGCGCTTAAAGGCGTATCATTGGAGATTAAACAAGGGGATGTAATCGGCTTCATCGGACGAAACGGGGCCGGAAAATCTACCTTGCTTAAGATATTGAGCAGGATCACGGAACCAACAGAAGGCCGAATCACGATCAGCGGCCGGGTAGCCAGCTTACTAGAAGTGGGTACAGGCTTTCACCAGGAGCTAACCGGACGCGAAAACGTTTATCTGAACGGCGCGATTCTGGGAATGAGCCGCGCCGAGATCAAAGCTAAGTTCGATGAGATCGTCGCGTTTGCCGCGGTGGAACAGTTTCTCGATACTCCGGTTAAACGTTACAGCAGCGGTATGTACGTGCGACTGGCGTTTGCGGTTGCGGCCCATCTGGAACCGGAGATTCTCATCGTAGATGAAGTACTTGCGGTCGGCGACGTAGAATTCCAGAAGAAGTGTCTCGGTAAGATGCAAGACGTGGCCACGAGCGGCCGGACGGTCTTGTTCGTCAGCCACAACATGCAGGCTATTTCGGTGCTTTGTAACCGAGGCGTATTTCTTCGTTCAGGTTCGGTTCAGTATGTGGGTAGCGCTAAAGAAACCATCGATAAGTACATCGACAGTTATGCGCAGGCAGATGGGCAACACGATAACCCAGATCGCCGATATGGTTCGGGTGAATATCGCTACACATTGGCGGCGCCCGAGCAACCGGTTTACGAAGGCACGGACGAAAAGGTAATCAACTTTGAAATAGAGCGCCGGGGCAAGCTGGTAGGAAGGATGTGGCTGTGCGCCCTGATACGCGACGCGAAGGGAGTGGTCCTGGCGCAGTATGATTCACGTCTCCTGGGATTCTGGTTGGAAGATTCTCCGCGATTGAAAGGACAAATACGTTTCACTACGCCTTGGCTGAAGCCCGGGAGTTATCGAGTAGACCTTTCTCTGGGCGCCGCTTGGACCATGGATTATTGGGAGGGGGCTTGTTCGTTGACGATATCTCCCGTGCTGCCATACCCGACTTCGGCCGTGCCAGACGCTTCGGCCCACGGTTTGGTCTTTGGAGATTTTTCCTGGGAAGCGTCGGATGCGAATGATGAGTTCGTGTCCGGAGGAATCGTAGCAAATAGCAACTAGCGGCTAGCAAATCCAGGCTGACGCGACCAACCGAGCTTGCTTAGCCAGTGGCCGACAACCTTCGAATGAGCGAAAGACTATTCGATCTATCATTAGTGATTTGTACTCGCAACCGGGCGGATCAGCTTGTGCAGACTCTGAATAAGCTTTCCGTGATAAGATCCCAGTTAAGCTGGGAAGTAGTTGTCGTAGACAACGAATCGACGGATAAGACCAACGCCGTGGTAGAAAGCTTTGCCAGGAATTTTGATCATCCAGTGCAGATGATCAAGCAACAGGGTCGAGGCGTCGCCATCGCAAAAAACGCAGGCTGGCAAGCGGCCAGAGCCGATATCGTAGTTTGCCTCGACGACGACTGCTATCCGGAACCGGATTACCTGGATGCAATGTTCAAGTGCTTTTCGAACGATCCAAAACTCGGTTTTGTCGGAGGCCGGATCCTGCTGTATGACCCGACCGACCGCCGGATCACCATACAGGAATCTTTGGAGCCCGTTTTTTTCCCGGCGGGTGGTTTTATCCGAGCCGGCGTTGTTCAAGGCGCCAGCATCGGTTATCGCCGGGAGGCGATTAACGCGGCTGGTGGCTTCGATCCATGGTTTGGAGCTGGAGCGCTGTACAGCGGGGATGAACTGGAATTGATGGCGCGAATCTCGGCGGCGGGCTGGAACGGTGCGTACGATCCCACGCCGGTTGTCTACCACCATCACGGCAGAAAGACTTGGGAGGATGAGGTACGGCTTACCCGCTGGTACGACCGCGGCCGCGGAGCTTACTACGCAAAGTGCATGCTTAATAGACGACTGCGGAGCGTCTATATTAAGAATTGGCTTTTCACCCGGCAGAAGGAGTCGTGGCGTAGGACTGTCAAAGAGGTGATGTCGGGTCTGGAATATGTGGCTAGAGCAGGCGTTTCGGGACGTTTATCAAACGGATAGATGTCGGTTTGGTGGGGCGAGGCTCCCGAGCGTCTTGTAACTGGTTGCGAAGAATTGAGTCCTGTAGAGTTACCTGATCCTGTGAGGCCGACAGGCGCGCCGAGCCGCGGGTCTGGTTTTTGCAGTTACATCAGGGCGGGGACTGGAGAAATGGTAACGTAAAGTTGGTCAAATGGTGCGCTTGTCCGCGGCCGCACTACATACTCCGGCTCGGCAGAGCTACGGCCTAGCAAAGTCTTGGCAATAAGCACATCGGCGACTTCGTTGACATCATATGGCCGGAAGGGAGCCTCGCCCCACCAACCCCTTACTCCGTCGAGGCAGTCTGGCAACCGATCTTCAGTTCTTACGTATGAGCTTGTCGTCTCAAGAGGTTATTATTTATTTCAACGGTACGTTCATGGAAAGACTGAACGGGGCTCATGCCCGCATGGACTCGTTCCTTCGATTCCTGTTGCGCCACTTCGAGCGGGTCATCGTTTACAGCTTTCGCAACCATCCAACGTGCCCATGGACAGATGAACTGGCGCAAAGGTTTGCTGTGGAATATCCGCGAGCACAACTAGTTCTGGAAGAGCGCACGCCTAAGCTGGTGGCGATGACGCGGCTTAAGAATACGTTGGCCATGTTTCTACCTTCTTTCGGCAGACAGATTATAAGGCTCAGCCTTCCGGGCGCCGCGCCTGCTTATGCGTCGCTCATGAAGGAGCATCCGGCTGCCACTCTAATCATCAACTACGTGGACGGACTCACGCAGTTAAATGGCGTTCCCAACCGGAGATTCGTGGTTGAAACGCATGACATCAAGTTCATCAACTACCGGTTCCAGGCTCACAAATCAGCCACCGATATAAGAACTATTTCCAAGTTTCGCAGCGAGATAGCCCTGCTGAGCACGGCTCAGGCGGTGATCGCTATCTCGCCGACAGAAAGCCACTTTTTTGGGATGCTCGTCGACGGAGCTAAGGTGCTGTATATTCCTAAATTCAATCAAGAAGCCAGGGTCGAAGAACTAGAGACGGAAGATGCGGAAGACTTTCTCTATGACCTCGTGTTCGTCGGTTCTGACAATATCTTAAATATCGACGGCTTGATCGGTTTTCTGCAAGAACACGGAACTTGGCTGAAAAGGTACCGGGTCGCTGTGTGCGGCAAAGTTTGTCAACAACCGGATGTGATCCAGGTCGCAAGCCGCTATCCTAACGTCTCCCTTCTGGGGTTTGTGGACGACATCGACCAGATCTATCGCCGCTCCCGAGCGGCGGTTTCGCCCGTCGTCGGAACGGGTTTAAAAATAAAAATTGTGGACGCACTAGCCAAAGGCAAACCTGTGTTCGCATCTCAATCTTCTTTGGCGGGGCTCCCGCCCGGCTATGAAGGTTGCGTGTTCCCGATCCAACGACAAGCTGTGACCCGTATTCTTGATCACGAAGAGAATCGTCGCGCCGCTGTGCGCGAGAGCCGGACGTATTTTGCTAGTTTCGGCGAGCGAGGTGATCACGAAGAATTGCTCAGGTTGCTTCGTGGTTCGAATAATCCTCCTCGCTCTCGTCCTCGTCGTCGTCCTCGAGAATTGGTGGGTAGCTAAGGATTAGTGAATCGAGAATCTAACGACTTTCTTTCGCGGAGTTCGTCTATGATGCATCACGTCTTTCGAAGACGAGTACGAAACGAACCGACAGAGTCTGAGATTTGCGACGGGTATTTATCCCCATGAAAGGTATTCCGAATTCGTTTGTGGCACTCTGGTGTGTGTTGATGCCGGTGACATCATTTTTGGTCATCCGCTCTGCCCAAGGGACCATACCCGCATATATTTTTGCTTTTGTCTCTGTGGGTTTGGTCATCCTCGGCCGTGACAGCGGACAACCTTGTCTACAGCGAAGGCACTACATCACCTTAGCCGTGGCTATGGGCGCGATCTGGCTTCTCTTACTGTGTGGGAGCCAACTCGGGCACCTAATCTCAGGCAGGCGCGACTTCGGTGAACTGTTTCTCAATAATCAGAGTGACACTCGCGTCGTGCTTCGTCCCGTGCTTTTCACGCAGACTTTGTATCTGGCTGCCTGCTTTTGTATCGCCTTGTTTTTTCGTTTCTTCTTCCGTCCCGAATGGATGCGTTACGTCCTGTGGGGCGCATGGTTTCTGGCCATCTACGGGATCTATGAATGGCTCTTCTTTCTTGTATTCCAGCAACCCGGTGACTTTCTAGGGAATCGGACATATGGCGAGGATCTCCATACCGGAAGCTGGTCTCAGTCGATCCAGTTTGGGCCCTTCAATTTGCTTCGCATCAAGTCGACGTACGGGGAGCCCTCCTTTTTGTCCGCGGCCGTAGTCCCCTATCTACTGCTGGCTCTGGAGAACAGGAAGAAACTCCTTTCCGCCGCCTTG
>JAFAZK010000257.1 GCA_019239825.1 Verrucomicrobiota bacterium
ATGATGCTCGATTTCTGTGCGCGGCATGCAATCGCGCCGGTAACCGAAACATTCCCGATGTCGCAGATAAATGAAGCATTCGAGCACCTTCGCTCAGGTAAGGCGCGGTACCGCTTCGTGCTGGCCAACGACATATCCTAGCTATGAATCTATCGTTTAAAATCATCGATTCCCCGATTGGTAAGCTCAAACTTGTCGCAAGCGACAAAGGCCTGGCAGCAATCCTTTGGGAGAATGACAATCCGCGGCGAGTTCGTCTTAAAGAACTAGTCGAGAACCCTTCACACTCCATCTTGCTCCAGACTGAGAAGGAGCTTGCAGAGTATTTCACAGGAAGACGCAATAGATTTTCCGTCCCTCTGGATGTGCATGGGACAAAATTTCAGAAGAATGTCTGGGACGCTCTGCTCAAGATACCCTTCGGGGAAACGCGCACTTACGGTCAGCTAGCGAAAGAGCTCGGAAATCCCAAAGCGATGCGAGCTGTCGGAGCCGCGAACGGGCGAAACCCGGCGGCAATCGTCGTCCCCTGCCATCGTGTCATTGGTGCAAACGGTAAACTTACAGGATTCGCCGGCGGGCTCGAGGCAAAGGCGCACTTGTTAAACCTCGAGTCCTCCAAACGAAAAGTTGTTGCAGCAAAGTAAGCCAAACCTGAACGGAATTGAGGGAAGGTAACCGACACTTCGAGTTTTGGGGGCGCATGAAGGCTAAGCTGCAGAACGTGTCTTCCAGATTGGCCTTGCTTTTATCACCGCGAGGGTTGGCCGGGGACCGGTAGTACAGATCTCAGAATCGAACGGGAAATCACAATACGTAAAGATCACAAAGGACACGAAGACAGAAACAAAAAACTAGATTCTTAGCTTCAGTCTTTGTGCGCTTTGTGTCCTTTATGTATTGTGGGTCGGCTTCCCTATTTCAGTGCTTCTACGGCGGCTTTTTCGATCGCAATGCCTTTCTCGTAGCGTTCCATGAACGCGGCGAAACCAGCTACGTCCTTCGGATCGGGAGCGATCGTTTTGCTTTTATCCCCGGCAAAAACTTTGTCGGAGAGATAAGCTTCCAAGGGTTGATTCGGTTGCTTACGCCCCAGGTATGCCGCCAGCAGAGCGATTCCCCAGGCGCCGCCTTCGCCGGCGGTCTCCATCACTGACACCGGAACATTTAGCGCTGCTGCCATCACTCTCTGGCCCACTTCCTCGGTTTTGAAGAAGCCGCCGTGGCCTAGGATTTTGTCGATCTGCACGTGCTCTTGCTCAAAAAGGATGTCCATTCCAAGCTTCAACGTACCGACCGCCGAGAACAGATGCGCTCGCATGAAGTTCGCCAAAGAGAAGGGGCTTTCCGGCGCTCGCACGAACAGTGGACGCCCACCGTCGACGTTGGTAATCGGCTCACCCGCAAAATAGTTGAAAGCGAGGAGACCGCCGGCATCGGCATCTCCTTCGAGCGCTTTTCGGTACAACAATTCGAACAGCTTAGATTGGCTGACTTCCACACCAAGCGCATCTACAAATTCACGGAAGAGGTTGATCCAGGCATCGAGATCTGAAGTACAAGTATTTGTGTGAGCCATCGCCACCGGCTTGCCGCTCGGCGTCGTCACCATGTCGATCTCCAAGTGCAGTTTCGAGAGCCCCTTCTCGAGGACGATCATCGCGAAAACGGATGTGCCCGCGGAAACGTTGCCCGTCCGCTCAGCTACGCTGTTAGTGGCGACCATGCCGGTGCCGGCATCACCTTCGGGCGCACAGAGCGGAATACCACTGGCCAATTGGCCTGTTGGATCCAGCAGCCGGGCGCCTTCTTCGGTAAGCACTCCAGCGGCATCTCCCGCTACCAAGACTTTCGGAAAGATGTCTAAGAGCTTCCAGGCGATCTTTTCTCCGGCGAGCAGCTTGTTAAATTGCTGAACCCTGCTCGCATCGTAGTCGTTCGTCTTGCTGTCGATGGGGAACATGCCCGAGGCGTCGCCGATACCTAAAACCTTTTCTCCGGTCAGTCTCCAGTGCACATAGCCTGCCAGGGTGGTCTGATAGCTGATGTCTTTGACGTGCGGTTCTTGATTCAACATCGCCTGATAGAGGTGGGCGATACTCCAACGAAGAGGGACATTGAACTGGAACAGGTCGGTAAGAGCGGCGGCAGCCTGTGCGGTGGTCGTGTTGCGCCAAGTACGAAACGGGACCAGCAGTTTTCCGTCTTTATCAAATGCCAAATAGCCGTGCATCATCGCGCTGAACCCGATGGCGCCGACGGTCTTGAGCGGAGTGTTGTATTTGTCGGAAACCTCCTTACTCAGCTTCTGATAGCTTTCCTGTAAGCCTTTCCAGACGTCGTCGAGGCTGTACGTCCAGATGCCGTTCTCGTATCGGTTTTCCCAATCATGGCTCCCCGAGGCGATCGGGGTATGATCTTCGCCGATCAGCACCGCCTTTATGCGAGTCGAGCCGAACTCAATGCCGAGAGCGGTTTTTCCAGCAACGATTATCTGTTGGGGGGTATCCTTGCCATTCATGTTGTTCACCTGTCACGACTTGAAGTCATTTCTTCAAACTTATTTTTTTCTGAGACGCGCTAGAAGTATTTCGATGCCTTAGAGCTTGTCTCTCCTGTTAAGGAGAGTATACTCTCCCAATGAGGAGAACGTATGACAAACGCTGCGACTGCTTATCCTGAAACCCGTTACACTACTCCGGCATCTCCGCCGCCGGATTTTACTTCGAAGCACGAACGCGAGCGACTCAGCACTGCAGCTCTTAAGGCGTTCTTTAACGTTATTGAGCGGTGGTCAATTCGCGATGAGGATGCCCGCGAGCTCCTGGGAGGCGTTAGCAACGGTCCGTATTACCAGATGAAGAAGCGCCAAGACGGCCGCACTCTGAGCGCCGACGAGCTCTTTCGGATCTCTTATCTCATCGGTATCTTTAAGGCGCTCAACACTCTGCACGCAAAAGAACTGGCTGATCGATGGGTTCGGCTCGCCAACTCCAACCGCATCTTTGGCGGCCAAACGCCGCTCGAGTTTATGAAGAAGGGCGGTCAGCAGGCAATGGAGATTGTGAGAGAACTCCTTGAGGCACGGATTCAAGGCAAATGAGCTTGCCCGAGATGCTCCTGCTCCGCCAGGACGATACTCATCGGCTCATCCCCAAAGCCTACAGCGATGAACCCTATGGTCCGCTGCGCGCCATCGCAGAGGACCCGGAGCATTTAGCGGCAATCGCCGAGTTAGACCGAGCGACAGATAGACAGGTGTATGCCGAGAATAATCTCCTCCCCGGGATCGGTGTGGCCGAGCTCGTGTTTGGCATCCCCCACGCGCGGATTATCAATGCCACTTTCATCCACGCCACACCCTTGGGCGGGCGGTTCAACGGACCCGATCGAGGCGCCTGGTATGCGGGTTTTGAGATCGAAACATCCCAGGCTGAGATGGCCTTTCATAGAACCGTCCATTTGGCGGAAGTCGGCATCTTTGAAGATCAAGTGAGCTATGTCGACTACCTGGCCGATTTCAGCGGACGGTTTCACGAATTGCGCGACGACGCGCGCTTTGCCGCCTGCTTGGATCCCAACAGTTACGTTGCCTCTCAGGGACTTGCGGACCAATTGCTGAAGGCTGACTCCCTTGGAGTCGTTTACCCGAGTGTCAGATATTCGGAGGGAACCTGTTTGGCCTGTTTCCGACCCGCCGTGGTCGCTCACGTCCGTGCAGGAGTCCATTACCAATTTACTTGGAACGGTCAGCCTCAGCCGGCGATTACAGCAGGGCGATAAATTTTTCGTGCCCGTTAGTTTGGGCGTTCGCAGCAGTGCTGAGCATTGGGCCGCGAGCCGCCTCGTTTTCGAATGGGACACATGAGACTTATAGGGTCACGGGGAACGGCGAAACCGCTAACCCCTCCTTGACTATACTGAAACAGTAGGCTTTTTTCACAAATGTTTCGGTGCCGGTTATCTGCCAGGATGGGCTGGCTTTTGTGCTGGACGATTATCGGTTGCGGCGTGTCTTTGCTGGCTCCGGGTACGGCTCGCGCTGAGGCGAGCAAGGTGCTCCGGGTCGGGTATCAAAAGTCCGGGGCGTTATTGCTCACCAAGACTTCGGGGCTACTGGAAAAAGCCTTTACTCCGCTTGGCTATAGCGTGGTTTGGAAAGAGTTTCCGTCCGGGCTCCCATTACTAGAGGCGCTTAACGGCGGTAGTATCGATATTGGGCACTCGGGGGATGCGCCTTTGCTTTTTGCTCAGGCAGCTGGGATCCCTTTTCAAATTTTTGCGGCCAGTAACCCAAGCCCTGAGAGCACCGGAGTGGTGGTACCCAAAGATTCGTCGGTTCAGTCATTTGCGGAGTTGAAGGGCAAGAAGGTGGCCTTCTCCAAGGGTTCAAGCGCCCATTTAGTGGTCGCACAGTTGCTTGCTAGGGATGGAATGACCTTTGCCGACATAAAGCCGATCTACCTGGAGCCTCCGGATGCGAGGGCCGCCTTCGAAGCGAAAGCCGTCGATGCCTGGGCCATTTGGGATCCCTTCTTAGCCGCCGCCGAAGTCGAGGGAGGCGGAAGATTAATTGTGAACGGCGCCGGATTAAGCGGGCATCGGGAATTCTATTTCGGTCGAGTTGAGTTTCTGAAGGCGAACCCGGGGGTAGTGGACGTAATAATGGCGGCGTTGGCAGATACAGGGCGAACAGCCAAGAACGATCCAAAAGCGACGGCCGATTTTCTGGCTGGAAAGCTGGGTCTAACGCCGGCGGTCATGGAACGCTCGGAGCTTCGTAAGCAGCGCTATTTCGCCCAACCGATGACGGCGGAGATCGTGAATGAGCAACAGACAGGCGCTGATATTTTCTTTCGTCTCGGCTTGATGCCGAAGGCGATCCGAGTCGCCGATATCGTGTTTAAGTCGCATACCTCCACACCATGAAAGTCTTTTGGTTCATTCCGACGCATGGAGATAGCCGCTACCTTGGGACAAGCCGCGGTGGACGGGTACTTGATTTGGGGTATCTGCAGCAAGTCGCGTCTGCGGTAGACAACCTTGGGTTTTATGGAGCCCTGTTACCCACCGGGCGCTCTTGCGAAGATGCGTGGGTTACTGCCTCTTTTCTGGCGGCCAACACCAAGCGGATGCGATTTTTGGTAGCGGTCAGACCGGGTCTAGTTTCGCCAACTCTAGCTGCCCGGATGGCCGCGACATTCGATCGGCTTAGCAATGGCCGTATCTTAATCAACGTGGTCACCGGAGGAGATCCGGTTGAACTAGCCGGAGACGGTCTGTTCGTCGACCACGATACGCGTTACAAAATCACCGACGAATTCTTGACCATCTGGCGTTCGGTTTTAGCCAACGAAGGAGAGGTTAATTTCGAAGGAGAACAATTGCAGGTACGCGGAGCGAAGATTCTGTTTCCGGCGGTACAAAATCCGTATCCGGCCCTTTATTTTGGAGGTTCTTCAGACGGCGCCATGGATGTCGCGGCGAAACATGTCGACTATTACTTAACCTGGGGTGAACCGCCTGAGCAGGTTAAGGAGAAACTGGCTAAAGCGCGCAATTACGCTTACGCCAAATACGGTCGGGAGCTCAAATTTGGAATCCGGCTGCATATCATCGTTCGGGAATCAGAGGAAGAAGCCTGGCGTGACGCGGAACGTTTGATCAGCCAAGTGACAGACAAAACGGTGGCTCTCGCCCAGCAGACGATGGCTCGCCAGGACTCAGTGGGCCAACAACGCATGCTGGCCCTGCACAAGTTATCTGGTCCTACGCGCTCCCGGAAGGATCTGGAGATCAGTCCTAATCTATGGGCCGGAGTTGGATTAGTCCGTAGCGGCGCCGGTACTGCTTTGGTTGGTAGCGTCGAGAATGTGGCTAAGCGGATGAAAGAGTATGCCGAGCTAGGCATCGATACCTTCATCTTCTCAGGGTACCCGCACTTAGAGGAAGCCTATCGAACCGCTGAGTTGCTTTTGCCGAATTTGCCGCTGAATCACGGTGATGACGGGCGAGAATCAGCCACAGATTTTTCACCTGGTGAGGTGGTCGCAAATGATTTCAGGCCCAGCGGGTAAATTCACCATAGAGACACGGAGATTAGGTTCTTCCGGGTTAGTGTGGGCCTATTAGCAAAGTTTATGACCGCCATGAAATGGCACAACAGAAAAGCCCAGGGCTTTAGCCCTGGGTCGGTTGGCATGGGAAGGTGCCCTGAAAGCGGCACCCGAGATTGGACCCCGCTGGCGGCTCGACGTTCTAAGAGTCACACGCCCATCCTCGGCCGCCACTTCCAGGGCGATTTATATCCTTGCCCGACCCAGGGCTTAAGCCCTGGGCTGTTCTGTAGAGCCGCTTCGCGGCACGGCATGACAGCCTTACCAGCTGTTCTAACGGTTCGTTTCATTATCAGACGTTAGTTCATTAAGATGACTGTTGGACACCCGAGTTCCCATAACCGATTAATTCGGCTCGCATCACCGTGGTTGTTGCCATTGGGCCTAGTGTTAGCTTGGCAGATCTTTGCGGCCAGCGGGCTAATTCCGCATCGCATTCTGCCTTCACCTGTCGAGGTGATGCAGGCTGGATTTCACCTCACTGTTACCGGAGAAATGCCCGCGCATCTGTGGGAGAGCTCTCAGCGCGCGGTTGTCGGCCTCCTGATCGGGGGAACGGTCGGATTTGTCTTCGCCTTATTGAACGGGCTGTTTGGTCCAGCTCATCTGGTGTTCGATTCGTCTTTGCAGATGCTCCGCAATATCCCGCATCTGGCCATGATTCCTCTGGTTATCCTCTGGTTTGGGATCGGCGAGCCCGCGAAAATGTTTCTGATCGTGGTTGGTGTGTTTTTTCCGATCTATGTGAACACGGTTCATGGAATTCGATCGACTGATCCTAAACTAATTGAGATGGGACGAATTTACGGTCTTACTCCCTGGGAGTTGCTGATCACAGTAGTACTGCCAAGTGCGTTGCCATCGATCCTGGTTGGGCTCCGTTATGCGCTCGGCATAATGTGGCTCACCTTGATCGTGGCGGAGACGATCGCCTGTGACAACGGGATCGGCTACATGACCATGAACGCTCGCGAGTTCTTACAGACCGATGTTGTCCTGGTTGGCATTCTGCTCTACGCGCTCCTGGGGAAGTTAGCAGATTCTGTCACCCAAGCCTTGGAACGTTGGCTATTGCGATGGAATCCGGCGTACAGATGAGGATCGCGAAAATTCGTCGTCCTCGTCCTCGACTTTGGGCGTTTTCTCCGCGGATTTTCGAAGAGTTGATAAGTTCGTTCTCCGTAACCACTCCTCTTTTTGCCTCATCGGTACCTGTTAGCACCGCCTTTTCGAGGACGAGGACGACGACGAGTAGGAGGACGATTTAAGACATCTTATGCAGAACAACACTTTGTTAGAAGAGAGGCCGATAGCACGTACGGACAAGGCTGTTGCTGTGAGGACCAACGCGCTGAGCAAAGAGTTTAATGGTCGCCTGGTACTACACTCTTTGGATTTTCGAGTCGATCCTGGGGAGCTCGTGGCGGTCGTGGGTAAGAGCGGGTGCGGTAAATCGACCCTTTTACGATTGATTTGCGGACTGGACAAGCCGTCCAGCGGCTGGGTGGAGGTCGATGGTGAACGGTTAAACGGGTTGAGTCGTCAGGCTCGTTTGATGTTTCAAGATGCGGCGCTGTTGCCGTGGAAGTCGGTGAAAGCGAATGTGGCTCTGGCCGCCCCGAGGAAGAGTTTGCGTGATCGGGTTGCTGAGGATGCCTTGCAGCAGGTCGGGCTTCGAGATCGCGCTCAAGAATGGCCTGCGATCCTGTCCGGAGGTCAACGGCAACGGGTCGCTCTGGCACGGGCGTTAGCCAGTGATGCGAATTTGTTGCTGTTCGATGAGCCGCTGGGGGCGCTGGATGCTTTAACCCGACTCGAGATGCAGTCCTTGATTGAGCGACTGTGGCTCGAGCGCCGCTTCAGCGCCATTCTGGTCACGCACGACGTGGAAGAAGCTGTCGCCTTAGCGGACCGCATCCTCTTGATGGAGGCCGGGCGCGTGACTTTCCAAACCGCGGTATCCCTCGAACGTCCGCGCGATCGCGCCAGCGCGGAATTTACGTCTCTCAAGGAGACCATTCTGGAGAGGATTCTTGGCCGGCATGTTTAGGGTGAAGGGCGCCTAATGCGAATTATCCCGAAGGGATTAAAGGACTGAGCCTGGGGTTTTAACCCCAGGACCTATCCAACCGGAGATCCGCGCTGAAAGTGCGGCAGATTATCGACGTGGGTCCTG
This sequence comes from Verrucomicrobiota bacterium, assembly GCA_019239825.1. GTDB lineage: Bacteria > Verrucomicrobiota > Verrucomicrobiia > Chthoniobacterales > JAFAMB01 > JAFAVN01. The sequence goes on from JAFAZK010000257.1 coordinate 8,293, forward strand.
TTCGACGTTTTGATAGCGCAGAATTTCGGTCTGCCGCCCCTTCAGGGCGGACCTTTTTTTACCGATACCTGGGGTTAAAACCCCAGGCTGAGTCCTTTAATCCCTTCGGGATATAAAATTGGTCGACTCCAGAGCTGGCTCCACCAACCACTTCTCACGTCTCACGTCTCACGGCCAAGTCACGCCCGCAATACCTCCATTGCCGTATGGGCGGCGGCAGTACGGTTCTCAACCATGAGCTTAGCGAATACCCGTTCGAGATGCTTCGCGATGGTACGGACTTTAGCGGTGAGGATAATTGCGATCTCGGAATTGCTTTTTCCTTGGCTCAACCAGAGCAGGACTTCTGCTTCCCGGCTAGTTAGCCCTAGACGTTGAAGAGGACGAGCATCTAGCTGCCGTACGGTTTCCCGTAGTAGTAACCGGTATTCGCTCCCTTCGGCGTTAGCGACGGTTTGTATTGTGAGGGATCGATGACCCGAATTAACTACTAAATCTGGTAGCGGTGATTCGGCAGCTAGTCTGGTCCGCGTTTTTTCCTGAAGCCAAGTGCCGATACGAGTGGGCAGCGAATTGACCGATTCGTCGCCAAAGAAGTCCTTCAACATGGCCAGCCCGCGACCGTTCACATAGCGAATCCTCCAGGCGCGGTCGACGACGATAAAGCCATCGTTAGAAATCTCGGCTGCCTGGTTCAGGTAAGCAAAAAGTCGGCTCTCTCGATAGGACTGAATGAAATGCGGGCGAAGAAGGTTGAGCAGCGATCTTTCTTCCTCGGAAAAAGCCGTACTAGTGCGATTAAGAGAGACCGCTAGTTTGGGCAACTGCTCCCCACTGACAAACGCGAGTTGATAGTTTTGGTTACTGAACCGGAAAAGGTTATTACATAACCGGGCTTGACGCCATTGAGCGAGACTAACAAAGTCCGAAACTTTGACGGCACTGTTTAGCTTTTTTTGATAGATGGCATTAATCGAAGGATGTTCGCCGAGGTAGTCTTTGAATAGCTTCAAACTGATGTCCCAATTGGGATAGATTTCGATGCGCTCGACCTCCCTCTCCGTCCATTCGTTGAAAGAATAAAAGTCGCAACTAAAACAGAGGCGCAGACTCGCAAACAGCCGGGTTGGGAAGTCGGTGTGCGGTCCTGAATTATGTAATTCGAGAAGCGCTTTGGACAGGCTCTGAGCGATGGAGCAATTTGGCATTTTGGCTTCAGTTTCAGGTTGAATTGCTGCGATACGTCCTGAAAGAAATGGCCAATCCTTTAACGTCCACTCAGTAATAACGAAATGCCAAGGCAGAGTTTCCAGCCAGTATTAGATTTTCTGTAGATATTTTCACTCTATAGGCGTGAACGGTAGGATAGTCCACGACCTGGCCAGTCCGCTGGCTACCCATATAAGTAATTTTGCGTATATCTGGCTTCAATCAGTCTTCTGTTTTGAGGTTTTCTGCTTTCCCCGAGCCTTCCTCCGTCGGCCGTAGTTCCGGTTAATAAGCCGGACAAGCCAGCGCGACTGGTTTTGCGGCAATTTCGGGTGTCCCCGACCGTCGGCCTCGCATCCTCCTTCGCTAAAACTTCCAACTTCACCAAGGCTTCGTCGGACAAGTCAGGGGACAAGAGCAAGGCAGCGCTCCAGGTTTCTGATTTTGCTCGTTTTCGAAACGGAGTCCTGGAATGATCGCATTCCCCTTGCGAAGCAATTTATGCTGAAGCTGCCTGGATTGTTCTGTTTAACCCTATCGGGTTTTACGATGGTGTCGGCGGCGCTAGCCGCGGAAAAGGAAGTACAGCTGTTAACCGATGCTGAGTTTTTACAGCCCACCAGCACGTTCGAGTTTCGGTTTGCCACACCGGTCGCGAGCCGCGAAGAGGTGGGCACCGTTGCGGCTAATCCGCCGATCAAGATCGATCCGGCTATTACCGGAACCTTCACCTGGTTAAGCCAGCGAAGCGGCGTTTTTGTGCCTACTGCTCCTCCACCTTTGGGCGCCGGGTTGGTGGTCACAATCCGACCGGATTTTCGAGATCTGAACGGCAAGCTGATCGGGCAGGCGTTTCGAGCGGTTTTGAAGACTCCGCCCTATGGGATTACGTCGGTCATTGCTCCTCAAGAAGACGAGGTCACCCCGAGACCGGAAGTCCGGCTCGCTTTCGATCTGGATACCGCTTTAGATCCGACCCGGTTCCGGTTTGTGAGCGCCGGCGGCCAAGAAACCGTCGCGAAAGTCCGTTATGCGACCGAGGAAGACTATTTCGACGTGCCGGTTGAGAATCTTGATTGGAACCGGCGATGGACGGCGCCAAACGGCCCTCGAGCGGGTGAGCCGAGTGAAAAAGAGACGCAAAATCCCTCCTCTGCTGAGGCTGCGGAGGGCAAGCCGTTGATGGATCGAATGATCGTGACCCCGGAGGAGCCACTGACGGCAGACCAGGACTGGCGCTTAGAAATCGCTGCGGGATTGAAGTCAGTTTCCGGCAATCAAAAAATCAGCGAGCCGAAGACAGTGCCGATCGGGGTGGTGCATCCATTTACAATAAAGAATTTAACGGACACCAACTATATCCATTCCGGAAGGGCGATCCGAGTGGAATTCACGCGGAGCCTGGCCGGGGACATTCTGACTTCGACAGCCAGCAAATTCTTTCAGGTGGAACCGGCGGTTGAGCATCTGCGTTACGAAGTGGACGGATCTGAACTCGACGTCTTTGGAGACTTCGCGCTGGGGCAATCTTACCGGCTTATTATTGGGCCTGACGTCGTTGACGAATTTGGTGCTCCTTATTCTGGCGACCAGTCTAAGGCCGTGCAGTTCTCGCCCGTTAAACCACGGATTTACCTGCCGGTGGTTACCGGGGACCAATTCCGGGGTGGTGCTCGCGAATTTGAAACGCTCTCAGTCAACGTTCGCCGCCTTCATGTGCGGGCTTTGCTGGTGGATCCCGCCAGTGGACCGGCAGCAAAGACTGCATTTGCCTCGTACGAACACAACGACAAAGAGACTGAAGACGAACCGAATCAACGCATAGCCGAGGGCAAAATTGACGGCAAAGCCATTTTTGAACGCACCATTGAGTTAGCGGACCCAGCCATAGACAAGCGGGTTAGGACGCGGATCGACTGGAATCAGATAGTTGGTGCCAATCGCGGCGGAATGGTGTTGCTAACTACTGAGGGTGATCCTATCCCGGAAGCAGGCAAGCAAAGGATTGGGGCGCAGGCCCTCATTCAACTAACTGACATCGGTGCACTCTGGGCTCGGCAATCGGATAAACTGCGCTTCTCTGTTTTCTCATTGACTTCTGGGTTGCCTAGTCCGTCAGCCGGCATTCGTTTGTTAGACGCAAGTTTCAAAGAGATTGCCAAGGTTTCCAGCGATCAATCCGGGATGGCGACCATTCCGTTTACGCCGGAAATTGAGTGGGCCGTAATCACTGCGCCAAACGATGCCTATATATTACAGCTGGGTAAGACCGCTTCCGCGTTAAGTGCGCTAGGGTTCGGCTTAGATATTCGCTACTTGTCTTGGGATGAACGTTCCAAGCTGGTTAACGGGAGCTGCTTCATTTTCACCGATCGCCCGCTTTATCGTCCCGGTGAAACTGTCCATGTAAAAGGCCTGACCCGCGCACTTGAACAATCGGGTCTGGTGCCGGCTGATGGCTTGAAAGGCAAGATTGTTATAACCGATTCCCAGGGGCAAACGACTTACTCGACCGAGCTCACTACTAATGGGGATGGGGAGTTCGAAGCAGACATTCCGCTGAATGAAGCTTCAGCTGGACGGCACGAGTTAAGAGCGCGATTCGGAGAGGAAGATAGTACTGGTCTTGGTGCTTACTCCGAGTTCGAGGTGGCAAACTACGAGCCGAATGCCTTTGAACTGAACTTAGCTATGCCGGAACAGTTAGGCCCGAGTATGGAAGCCCGGGCGGAAGTGACCGCAAAATATCTTTTTGGAGCGCCGGTAACGCAGGCCAAGGTCCGGTGGACGCTACAGGCGGCTCCTTCCAGTTTCTCGCCGGCCGACTTTCCGGATTATACGTTTTCGCCGCAAGAAGAGCAGACGAAAACTACCACTGTGACCGGTTCGGCATCGTACGATGGCGTTAATCCGGTGATAATCCAGCCTACGATGCCGGCTCCGAGCGGCAGACCGATCCGAGGGGTTCTTACCGTCGAAATGACGGACTTAAACCAGCAAACCGTGACGGTATCGCATACATTCCAGAAGGCGCCCGCTGCTTTCTATCTCGGCATAGCGGCCAAGGAATCGTGGGTAATCCATTCTGGAGTGCCGATGCCGATTCAGTGCATTGCAGTCACTCCCGAAGGAAAGCCGCTGGACCAGCCGGTCGACGTTCGATTGGAACTATTCAGGAAACATTCGCAGACAGTACGCGTCAAGACCGCTGGAAAAGGAGTTTCATTTCGTACCAATTCTTTCGAAGAGAAAGTGGGAGAATGGAATGGTCAAACTTTGCAGCCGGCGTTCGAAGCTGGGAAACGACTGAGTCCGGACGGTAAAACGGCCGAAGTGACTTTACCGGCAGCGGGCGAGTATGTGTTGAGAGCCCGTGCTCAAGACAAGGATGGCAGGGAGGTCTCGACTGAGTATTCGCTCTATGACAGCGGCGACGAAGCCGTCACCTGGAATTACCGAAACGCTTCTCAGATCGACCTGGTTCCGGACAGAACCGAATATCATCCAGGAGATGTTGCCCACGTGCTGGTTAAAAGCCCGTTTACGGGTGAAGCGATTGTCGATATCGCGCGAGGCAGCGACATTTTACGAACAGAACGAGTGAAACTGGAGGGTAATGCGCCCACCCTGGAAATCCCGGTCACCGCTAACGATGTGCCGGACGTTTATGTCTCGGCCATGCTCATTCGAGGAGCGACGGACAGTACTCGTGATATAAAGGCACCGGAGTTTCGTTATGGGTTCGCCAAACTAAGAGTAAGCACTCCCGAGACAAAACTTGGGATCGAAATTACGCCCGACAAGACCGCTTTTGAACCAGAACAACCAATTGAAGTAAAATTACTGGTTAGAGATGGCCTTGGCCGTCCGGTTCCTAATGGTCATCTCACGTTTTTTGCAGTCGACGACGGTGTACTCGCTCTCACCGATTATCAGCGACCGGATCCGTACTCTAGCTTTTTCCATGATGTTCCGTTGACCGTTCAGATGGGTGTGACGCTGGATTCATTGGTGGCGGATGATCTGCAAGACCTCCAATTTACGAACAAGGGATACTTGATTGGTGGCGGCGGGGTGGAGGGGCCAGGGATCAAGCTGCGAACCAATTTTCCCGGAACTTTGTGTTGGCTACCTTCGGTTCAGACAGATGCGATGGGTCAAGCGACTGTGAAATTTACCGCGCCCGACGCCATCACCCGATATCGGTTAGTCGCTGTCGCCTGGGCAGGAGGTAGCCAGTTTGGTTCGGCTGAGTCTGCCATAACGATTCAGAAACCGTTGTTGATTATTCCGAGTATGGCTCAGTTTGCGCGATCGGGTGACCGGTTAGTGGCGCGCGCGGTGATAAGAAATGATGCCGGGCACTCTGAAAACGTCCGGGTGCAATTGCGCGTCGATGGCAGCTTATCCAATCAAGAATCAACGGAGCTGGCTCTTACCGTGGAGAACGGCGCTGCCCAGACTGTCGACTTTCCGCTGGTGGCCGGTAGTCCGGGCTCGAGTCATTGGCAATGGGTGGCGCAAGCACCCGATCACTCGGACGGAATCGCAGCCGATACCGTGGTTGGGCCGGCGGGAAGTCCACTCCGGGAGATTTATCTGAGCGATCTACCGCAAAAACAGCAGGACTTGTTTACGGGCGTCAATCCTCAGTTATTGGAAGGCCGGGGCGTGGTGAATGTTACCTTGTCGAATACGCGCCTAGCCTCGCTGCAAGAGGCGGTCGCCGCTCTGCGAGCGTACCCGTACGATTGCTCAGAGCAGCTAACATCGAGTTTGGTTCCCTGGCTGGTTAGCGCGCAACTGAAGTCGTCTATACCAAGTTTATTGGCTAATGACACTAGCCGTCGCGAAAATGTAAGCGGCACTCTGAACGAGTTGTTCAAACGGCAAACAGGTTCCGGAGGGCTCGCGCTGTGGCCTGGGGGAGATGATCCGTCTCTCTTTGCAAGTGGTTATGTTGCCTGGGTGTTGGCCGGCTTGCAGCAACAGGGAATCGACTTACCGGAAAAGAAATGGCAATCGCTCTTATCCTATCTTAGCGAGAGCTTGCGAGGTTTGCCCCAGATCCGAGACGATAGCCGGTTGCAAGAGATGGCATTGGCTGCCTGGGCTTTAGCGGCAGCCGGCAAGCCCGAAGCAGCTTATAACGAGGCGTTGTTCCAAGTGAGGAATCTGCTTTCGCACGAAACGCGTGCGTTGGTAGCTCTGGCGTTCCTATCGAGCGGCAAGGTGCCGCGGGACGTGGTTGAGACGCTTCTCAATGCTAAGGTGAGTGCACCAGACGCGGTCTGGCTGTATGGAGGAGGCGCCCGGGAAGATGCGCTTCGCTTGTTAGCCTGGACGCGCTACCGGCCTCATTCGAACGAGGTAGGTCCTCTGGTTAAGGAGTTACTCGCGGAGCGGCACAACGGGCGTTGGGATACGACTCAAGAAAATGCCTGGTCGTTGTTGGCGTTGGCAAACTATTACCAGAGCTCCGAGAGCGCCGGCCAACCGGTAGGCGGTTCGGTCGTGTCCGGTTCGAGATCGCTGCCCTTCACGCTGGATCGAAGAACGCCGTCTTGGAGCACGGGGTTTGCCTTAGATCCAACGAATCCGATCAAAGATCTTTTGGTCCAGCGAAACGGACCGGGAGCACTCTTTGGAGAGGCGCAGTTTGAAATTTATCCGGTGGTAGCCGAGCAGCCTCGCCAGGATCGGGGATATGCGGTTTCCCGGACTTATCAGAAAGTCGGCGACGATGGTAAATTACAGCCGGCCGATGACCTCAAGGTGGGCGACAGGATCCTGGTCACCATTAATATCAAAGCGAACCGGGCTGGACGGCTGGTGGCGATCGATGACCCGGTCCCGTCTGTATTTGAACCCATCAATCCCAACTTCAAGGCCCAATCCGATCCCGCTGCCCCTTCGCTAGGGCGCGACACGAGCGAATCTCCGGTTGATGAAAGTTATGCGGATTATCGTCTGATCCGCGGTGATCGGGTCGAGCTTTTCCGTAATCAGTTTCCGGCCGGCGATTACAACTTCACTTATCTAAGCCGGGTACGTTTTGCCGGTGAAGCGATCGCGCCGGGAACAAAGGTGCTGGAAATGTATCGGCCGGATCGATTCGGGTTAGGGGAGACTACGAAGGTGAGAAGTGAGAGGTGATTGGTGAGACGTGAAAGGTAGACAGCCAAGGATTTTGGTTAAGCTAGCGGGAATTCTGATGCTGGGATGGCTCGGGTTAGAAATCGCTTGGCGATTAACGCCTGTCCCTTTGGGGTTGACCCAATCGCCGCCGGAGAGCGTCAAATTCGTGGACCGGACGGGAAAACCGCTACGTCGGGTTTTACAAGATCAACGGATCTATCGATCGCGTTGTTCTTTGTCGGATGTTTCGCCGAACGCAATCGCAGCAACCCTCAGTGCGGAAGACAAAAGGTTTCGGGTTCACAGCGGCGTCGATGTAGTCGCAATTGTAAGAGCTTTATCGGAAGCAATGCGCACGGGGCAAATTCGTTCAGGCGCTTCTACGATTACGCAGCAGTTAGTTAAATTGAGTGATCCGGACTCTGACCGGAGTGTGGGGGGGAAGCTAATTGAGGCCTGGAACGCCCTTGGCCTGGAACGGCATTGGAATAAGGATCGAGTTCTGGAGGAATATTTAAATCGCTTAGACTATGGCGATCTGCAGGTCGGGTTAGCGTCCGCTAGCATGGACTATTTCGAAAAGCCACCCGGTGATTTGAGCGTGGCGGAAGCGGCGCTCTTAGCGGGAATCCCTCAAGCTCCATCCCGACTTGATCCGTTTAAACATTTTGATGCAGCTAAAGCGCGACAACGCTGGGTACTTGGACGGATGCATCTTAATGGCTTTTTGGATGACGCAGCCTACGCGAGGGCGTTGGTTGAGCCGCTCCAGTTGCGCCAACACGGCCGGGATTTCGAGGCGCCGTTATTCGTGGATTTGTTGTTGGACAGGCGGGGGACGGTCCCTTCCGAGGGTGGTGTGGTAAGAACCACGATTGACCTCTCTCTTAACCGATGGATCGACGACGTTATTGCAGGCCAGCTCCAGAAGTTGGTGGATAAGCATGTCACGGCTGCCGCGGCGGTGGTAATCGATAACTCCACTGGCGACGTGCTCGCCCTATCCGGATCGGGCGACTATTTTGAACCTGGAATTGGTCAGGTCAATGGTGCCTGGAATGCTCGTTCCGCCGGTTCCGCGCTGAAACCTTTCACTTATATCCGGGCCCTGGAACAAGGGGCGTTTCCCGGTGAAGTCGTCGCGGATGTACCAACCGATTTTCCCACTGAGACCGGTTTGTATCATCCGAACAATTATAACCACCGGTTCTACGGACCTGTCACTCTCCGGTTCGCGCTTGCGAATTCGTTGAATGTGGCGGCGATCAAGGTTTTGGAACAGGAAGGCGGTCCGGACACTTTGTATTCCACCCTGGAACGAGCTGGAATCACAACTTTCGAACATCCGGCCGCTTACTACGGTCTGGGGCTGACGATCGGCAACGGAGAAGTGCGCCTGTTAGAATTGGCCAATGCCTACGCCGCGTTAGCTAGGCTCGGTGTGTATAAACCGTTCCGCTTATTAACGAACGAGAACCCGATAGGGAAGAGCTCCTCCTCGTCTCTGCCAAACGACGGACGAGCAAGAGCTCGTCCCTACCGTGGCGGTCGCCTTTTCGATGAGCGAGCGGCTTATCTGTTGGCGGATATGCTCAGCGATAACCAGGCGAGGGCCGGAACCTTCGGGTTGAATTCTTTTCTCGCTTTTGCTTTTCCGGTAGCGTGTAAAACCGGGACTAGCTCCGACTATCGCGACAACTGGACATTCGGTTTTACGCCTGAATTTACGGTGGGGGTTTGGGTAGGGAACCCGGATAACTCGCCAATGCACGGTATTACCGGTGTCACGGGAGCGGCTCCCATCTTTCACGAAGTCGTGCTGAAACTACAAGATCGCTACGGGCCCAGCTGGTATCACGAGCCGCCCGGGATTGGGCATTGCTACATTGATCCGATCACCGGGCACAGCGTCTCTTCCGATCAACCACGCGCGGTTCCGGAAATGTATGCCTTCGCTCCTGAGCCCGCTTGCTCCGAGGATTACGATACTGCCGGTCGAGTCCGTTTGCGGGAAGAGTATCGAGGTTGGGTAGAGAGTGATCAGAATACATTGGGTGACCTATTAGCCGGGAGGAGCCAGGCAAAGAATTTGCGAATCTTAGAGCCGGCGACTGGCGCGCTCTATTATCGCGATCCCGACATCCCGGAGGGGGATCAAAGGCTGGCTCTACGAGCTGAATCGATCGGCCACGTCGAATGGAGTTCGTCTACCTTGGATTGTCGTGCTGAAGGGGGCCGAGTCACGATCGGATTGCGCGAGGGACGGCACCAAATTACCGCACGGGATACGACGACAGGCGAAACCAGGACGACCTGGATTGAGGTCGATCCTTGGTAAGTGAATTTCCGCGCGGTTTAGCTGCGTTAAGACAGCTAAACCAAAGCTGGTACCGGAACAGTGACAAATCTAGACAAGGTCGCTTCGAAATCGCACGGGATAACTTGGTCTGTCCTTGCTTCCGTCACAGTCTCGCGTCCAAGGAATTCCAAAAGCACCCTCACCCGCTCCTTACCCGGCAGGACTTGAGTAATAACCGCTTCCAATCCGGAAAGCGGACCCTCGGTTAATCTTACCCAATCGCCAGGCGCGAATCCCGGCAGTAACTCCGCTACGGCATCGCCTCCGGTTTTATCACGCAATTGCTCGATTACGTCGTCATCGATCACGGGATACCAATCACCGAAGCGAACAATACTCGAGACGCCGTGTGCGCTTCGCACCTGCGGCAGCATTTCTCCCAGGCTGAAGCGTGCAAAAAAGTAACCGGGAAACATGGCTTCTGTAACCATAACCGTCGCGCCTCCTTTGGTTTGCCGGCGAAATCGAATTCTCGGACAGAACACGGGGATGCTTCCTAATAGTCGCACACGAGCTGCTGCCACGTGTTCTTGTTTTCTCCTCGAATAGAGACAATACCAGGCGGAATCCGCCTCGTTCTTCGACTGACCGCTGCTGCAAGCTAGTTCTTTCATGGGGCAATTGATTCGGAATAAAGTGACCGAGACGCTTCTATCTTTCGCTGAAGGCTAACGGTCGAAACGGACAATAGTTAGAGATGTAAAGGGCGTTAATAGGTTGCCTTGGCACTCAAAAGCGACCTGCCAGCATCCGTTAGATGCCGTGATAGCGGGCGGTGGGTTTGGAACCGTCCAGGTTGTTTCTAACCATCGCTCCTGCCTGTTTGGTTAGAATCAGCTGCAACCGCTTCAATAGCTGTTGATAGCGGTCTTTTAGATCTACTTGCATAAATTTGTGGCGGGATTAGGCAGCAGTTTCATCGTTGGGTCAATGCGTTTCCGGCAGCCGGATCCGCCTTAATTGTTGAAAACCAGGTTGTTTCCGCTTTACGCTGGCAATTATGGAAATTCAGACGAATTAGAGGCGGTTGCCCAATCGTCTTCCAGTCAAAAGGCCACAAATGAAACGAAGCACTAAGCAGGCACTAACGAATCGTACCGTTTTGACCCTGACTCGAAGATAAAGAGATCGGTAGTTGGCCCTGATCCCGGTTATTTAGCTGCCAAGAGAGCTGTGCTAACAGACTGTTCTTTCGAACCCCGACCGCGCGTGGCATTCGCATGCCAAATACTCTGCGGAGATCAAACAGAAAGGAGCGGCGTTTAGCGCGTCGAACGGCGCGAATGTTGTCGCGGCGCAGAATTTCCCCAATCAAGAGTGGATAGTCACTTAACGTGCGACTCATCGAGAAACGATAGGTTTCCTGGGGATGAAACACTCGGCGGCGTGATGGCATAAGCCTCTCTTCGAAAGAAACTTCTGAGTATTCTCTAAATCATATTTTTTACTCAAGCTTTTTCTCTAGCGAGTGGTGACTTCCAGCGGCCAGGTCCCGAGGGTTAATGTTTTCATCTCGTGCCTTGCTCAGAGGAGGATTCAGCGGCAATTGGGGAGGCAAGCACGCGATATCATTAAAAAACCCTTAATGATGGAAAATATAAGATGGCAAGCCACAGATAAGCCTTCTGGTCACCTTGCAAACGAATCCGAGGACCCGCGCTCACCCTTGAGCCGGAGCTTTGCTCAGGAGCTCCCCGTATTTCAATAAATCCTCGTGTACCTTCGCAAGCTCTCGATCGATCGCGGCAAGCAGAGGCGGCGCTGGCTCTTGTGAACCCGAACGACAATGGTCCTCAAGTCGACTGCACAAATCGACGAGGGCGTCCGCCCGAAGATTGGCGGCACTTCCTTTCAAGCTGTGGGCGCACTGCTGGAGCTCGGCTAAATCTTGGGCGCCAAGCGCCTCTTTGGCCTTCTGAATGGTTTGAGATGAGGTCTCCAGAAACGTCTCGATAATTTGGGGTAGAATGTCTTGCAGGCCGGATTCGAGCAGCCCGGTCAAATCAACCGAGCGCAGGTGCGGCTCGCTAGTCAACGGACAGCGAGCCAGCACCTGAGCCAAAGCCGCAGACGATACCGGCTTCGAGAGATAGTCATCCATGCCGGCAGCCAGACATTTCGCGCGGTCCGTAGGCAGCGCATTTGCTGTCATGGCGATAATCCAGGTATGTTTGAGTCCGGCCTCGCGCTTACGAATTTCTGCTGTGGTTGCGTATCCGTCTAACGCTGGCATGTGGACATCCATTAAGACCGCGTCATACCCGTTTTGGTCCATCAACTTTAGCGCCTCTACACCACTGTTCGCCGTCTCGACTTGGTGTCCCATCAGATCAAGTTGATGAAGGGCTACTTGCTGGTTCACCGCGTTATCCTCGGCTAAAAGTAAACGAAGCGGGCGCGCTGTCGCCGGCAAGGAATCGTGCACCACTGCGGCCTCACATTCCTGGGGCAGGATTCCGACGGCGGCGCGCAAACATTCAAAGAGCTGAGATTGCTTGACCGGTTTTTGTAAACACGTTTCGGCCCTCAGACTGGCAAGATGCGGACTGTCCGCGGCATCGACAGAGGTCAGGACGATCAGCTTCAAGTTCTGAAATTTCGGATCAGCCCGGATCGCATCGATTAGAGCGAAACCGTTCGTACCTGGCATGTTGACATCCAGAATTGCAATCGCGAAAGGGTCCGAATCATGTTCAAGCCGTAGAATGTCGATAGCTTCGTGGCCGGTAGCGGCCAGGCGATCGCGCATGCCCATGGAACTAAGTTGGTGATGGAGAATCTTCCGATTGGTGGCATTATCATCGACGACCAGCACACGGACATTGGTCAGGATGCCAGCGACAGGCCGCCGGTCCGCTGATAGTCGGTTGCCGGCATCGGTGGCTTGGTCCAACCGAACGGTGAACCAAAAGGTGGATCCTTGGTCGAGCTTGCTATTGCAACCTATCTCACCACCCATCGTCAGAACCAGTTGTTTGGTGATCGCCAATCCCAATCCGGTCCCGCCGAACCGGCGGGCGGTGGATGAATCTGCCTGGGTAAATGGCGTAAAGAGCCGTTCTTGATCTTCCGGAGCGATACCCATTCCCGTATCCGTTATTTCGAATCTTAAGGGTACCCCTTCTTTGCTTGGAAGTCTGCTGCAGCTGATGACGACCTCGCCATGCTCAGTAAACTTGATGGCGTTACTGATGAGATTGCTGAGCACTTGTCTAAGGCGATACGCGTCGCCGGTCGCCCATCTCGGTACATCTTCTTCAATCAACAAGGCGAGCTCGAGGCCTTTTTTATGAGTGGCGTGAGCAAAAAGGTCGACACAACCCTCGATGGTGCCAGTTAAATCAAATGGTACGTTGTCGAACCGGAGCATCCCTGCTTCGATTTTCGAAAAATCCAGAATATCATTGATGATGCTTAAAAGGCTGTCAGCGCAGGATTGAACCGAGTCTGCAAAATCTCGCTGCTTGGGACTTAGAGGTGTTTTCAGGAGAATTTCGGTGAGGCCGATGATCCCGTTCATCGGGGTGCGAATCTCGTGACTCATATTGGCAAGAAATTGCGATTTAAGAACGGTCGCAGACAGTGCAGCGTCACGAGCCTCCTGGAGCTCCACGATGATCTTCTCGTTCTCGACGATTCTTGTATGGAGATCTTCCATCAAGATTGCCTGTTCACAGCGTAATAGGACATTTTCTACAATCCGCCGATGGTTATTATGCCCGATCAGACTGACTACCACGATGGACGCAGCCGTCGCGCAAGCTACCGCCACCGATAGCTTGTCCCCACGGGCAATCAGAGCGATGACGGTCGGGACGATCGCGAAACCCGCGTACCCGTAATAAGCAGGAAGATAGGCCGACAGCGCCAGGACCGCTCCCGCCACCATTCCTGCAACAAAAAAAGTCATAAAGATGCACTGTGCCAGCTCCCGGCTCATCGGAATCGTCGAAAGCGCATAGCCACCCCAAGCCAAGCCCGTAACAGAAGACCCGATGGTGGCGCGGAGACGCCACTTTTTCGTACTCCGTAAAGCTGGGTTTCTGAGGTGCTGCTGCCGGTCTACCAGCCGGGCAGTAACAATCAGACAGAACAGCGCCGGCCAGGCCACCATCAGCCAATGCGGGCGAATCTCCCAGAACGAAACGGCGACAATTACAGCAGTGATGACGTTAAACAAAGCCGGTCCGGCAGCCCCATAGAGGAGCTTGACTTGCTCCGCCTCCAGCGTCCGGTCAAAAGCGTCGTCTGTCTGCGGTCTACTTGCCTTTATGCCGGTCGCCTCATCACTAATGTCCTGACCCATAAATAGGACGCTAAGCTGCGCTTCGTCCTTCTTTTATCGAATATTCCGACAAATCGTCTTGAACCTGTTTGAGCTCCTGTTCAATCGACGGGAATAAGACTCTAGCTGACTCCAGCGATGCCGAACGGCAGTGCGCTTCAAGTTGACCGCATAAATCCACCAGCCGATTTGCGCCTAGATTAGCGGCGCTGCCTTTCAAGCTGTGGGCGCATTGCTGAACCTCGTTTACGTCCTGGGCTGCCAGCGCCTGTTTAGCTTTCTGGATGGTTTGGGCGGAGCTCGCCACGAATGTCTCGATAATTTGCGGAAGAAGATCTTCGAGACCGGATTCAAGCAAACCGGTTAGATCAACCGAGCGGGCAACCCGTTCGCTGTTCGCTGGGCAGCGCACCAGCACCTGAGCCAAGGCTGCGGACAAGACCGGCTTTGAGAGATAATCATCCATCCCGGCAGCCAGGCATTTCGCTCGATCGGTAGGCAACGCATTTGCTGTCATGGCGATAATCCAGGTATGTTTAGTCCCGGCCTCGCGTTTACGAATTTCTGCGGTGGTTGCGTATCCGTCCAAAGCCGGCATGTGGACATCCATTAAAACCGCGTCATACACGTTTCGGTCCATCAACTCTAGCGCCTCGACACCACTGCTCGCGGTCTCGACTTGGTGTCCCATCAGACTAAGCTGGTGCAGGGCTACTTGTTGATTGACGGCATTGTCCTCGGCTAGAAGCAAACGAAGTGGGCGTACGGTCGCTGGCAAAGAGTCGCGGCTGGCTGCTTCATCCGAATCCTGAGGTACAATTCCGACGACGGCGTGTAGGCATTCAAAAAGCTGCGATTGTTTGACTGGCTTTTGTAAACACTTTTCGACACCTCGGCTGGCAAGATTTGGATTATCCTCGGTATCGACCGAGGTCAGGACGATTAGCTTCAAGTTCTGAAATTTAGAATCGGCCCGAATCGCATCGATCAGGGCGAAGCCGTTCATCCCCGGCATGTTGACATCCAGAATGGCAATCGCGAAAGGGTCCGCATCATGTTCAATGCCCAGAATGTCAAGAGCTTCCTGGCCACTAGCGGCCAGGCGATCGCGTAGTCCCATCGAATTGAGCTGATGATGAAGAATCTTTCGATTGGTGGCATTATCATCGACGACCAGCGCACGGACATTGGTCAAGACGCTCCCGACAGGCAGCCGCTCTGCCAACGGCTGACTACCTGATTCAGCAGCTTGGTCCAACCGAGCGGTGAACCAAAAGGTCGATCCCTGGCCGGGTGTGCTACGAAAGCCGATTTCACCACCCATCGCCAGAACCAATTGTTTAGTAATCGCTAACCCCAAGCCGGTTCCGCCGAACCGGCGGGCGGTGGATGAATCTGCCTGGGTAAATGGCGCGAAGAGCCGTTTTTGATCTTCCGCAGCGATACCGATACCGGTATCAGTTATTTCAAATCGTAAGGGTACTCCTTCTTCGCCCGGAAGTTTGCTGCAGCTGATAACGACCTCGCCACGCTCGGTAAACTTGACGGAGTTACTGATGAGATTGGTGAGCACTTGTCTCAGGCGATGCGGGTCGCCATTGGCCTGTCTCGGTACATCTTCTTCGATCAATAAGGCGAGCTCGACGCCTTTTCGATGAGCAGCGCGAGCAAAAAGGTCGACACAACGCTCGATGGTGCCGTGTAAATCAAATGGGATATTGTCGAACCGAAGCATCCCGGCTTCGATTTTCGAGAAATCGAGAATGTCGTTGATGATGGTTAAAAGGCTGTCGGCACAGGATTGAATCGACTCGGCAAAGTCTCGCTGCTTGGGACTCAGAGGTGTTTTCAGGAGAATTTCGGTGAGGCCAATGATCCCGTTCATCGGGGTCCGAATCTCGTGGCTCATATTTGCGAGAAACTGCGATTTAAGAATGGACGCAGACAGGGCAGCGTCGCGCGCCTCCTGAAGCTCCGCGCCGGTTTTCACTAGTATCGCCGCCGTTTGGCGCCGCGATTTAAGGTCGAGGCGGATAAGCCAAAATAACAGGGCCAGGATCAAGAGCTGGGCCACAAACGCAGCAGCGGCAGCAATGGTCGTCCGCTGAATACTCTGCTCGTTGGCTTCACTCCTAGAGTCGAGGAGCCGGAGTTCCTCCGCCCACATCTCCCGAACAATCTTCCGAGTATCGTCGATCGATTGGTCGGCTATCGCCTTGGCTGTCATCTGGCGCGCCGCTTCGTAACCTTGGTTTTTTCTGGTTTCCACAATCCTCCGAGCTAGAGCGATTCTGGTGTTGGCTGCCTGACGCAAAGGCCCAATCCTTGCGCCCTGCGCAGGGTTATCTGCAACCGACTGTTCCAAATGAGTTACAACGCCTGGAATCCGCGTTGCCACAGCGTCAACCCTGGAAGCGTAGGACGGATCACCGGTCACGATATAACCCCGCTGGTTGGATTCGATTTCCGCAAGACTTTGGGCCAGATCGTCGAGTTGCCGGATGACGTCTGTGGTGTGGACCACCCAGCTTCTGGTCGTGCGAAGTCCTTGGCTGCTTTGATACAGAGCGACGCCGATGCCAAGAAAGACTAATAGTGCTAGCGCGAACCCTACGAGGATTTTCTTCTCAATTGAGAGGCTGTTCGCTACGGGAGCCATCTGATAATTATTGAAACCAGAAAAATACTGACAGACATAATTTTTTTAGCCATCTTTTTTGGTCATTTGGCAGCCAAACTATGCGTGATCCGCTAGAGGTATTAGTGGTTGAAGACGACGCGGTTACCCGTCAAATCCTGGTTCGGATTCTGACGGATCGAGACTACCGGGTCAGCGCTTTCGGAAGCGCCGAAGAGGCGATGCGTGCATGCGAAGGTAAAATCTACCCCTTGCTGTTTCTGGATCTGGCGCTGCCCGGAGCCGATGGCTTCGCCTTTTGCCGCTGGTTGCGTGCGCTACCAGGAGGAGACCGTTCGTTGGTGTTGGTCGGTACGGCGAGCGAACATCCGGACGATCTCCGGAAAATTCTTGAAGCAGGTGCAGACGATTACATTCGCAAGCCGTACCGTCGGGATTTACTGGATATTCGACTGACCATCGCCGAAGAACGCATCAAGCAACTTGAGGCCAAGAGGCTGTTGGAGGAGAGCCTCAATCAGGAACGGGAACGTCTGAGATATCTAGCGGTCCACGATCCGCTGACCAGGATTCGGAATCGGGCGACTTTGGCAGAAACCATGGATAGAATTGTCGATGAGGCCCGGAATGGAGAACCCGGAGCGCTCATCTACATCGATCTGGACAATTTTAAATCGGTGAACGATTCATTTGGGCACGCCGCGGGGGACGAACTCTTGATCACCGTCGCCTCGGTCCTCACACGAACGGTACGTAGCGGAGATATTCTGTTTCGTTTGGGCGGCGACGAATTTTGTATCCTGATGCAAGCCCTCCAGTTATCGGAGGTTAAGCTGGTCGCCGAGCGCATTCGGGTTAATATCGCAATCGCTCTTCGGTCGGCTAACGGGAATCCTTGCGCTGTCGCTGCCTCGATCGGAATCGCGAGCATTGATGGAAAGCTTTTGGGAGATCGGGTGATGAGACTGGCGGATGCTGCTGTGTACCGAGCCAAAGCCGCTGGCGGCGATCGTGTCCAAGTTTAAGGCAAGCTAGCGCCGTTTTTCTACTTACACTGGGCTGGTAGCGCTTCTTCGAAAACGCCCCAGGGCCGCGCACAGATCATCGAGGCGGGTGGGCTTGCTGAGGTAGTCGTTCATTCCAGCAGCCAGACACTTTTCCCTGTCGCCTTCCATGGCGCTCGCTGTCAACGCAACGATATAGGCTGCAGTTTTTTTGCTGCCATTGCGACTGGATTCACGCTCACGAATCTGTTTGGCGGCATCATAGCCACCCATTAGGGGCATGTGGCAATCCATAAAGACCACATCATAACTGCTTTCTTCTAACGCGTTCAGCGCTTCTAGGCCGTTCGAAGCGATCGCAGCGTCGTAGCCCAGCTTTTTTAGCTGAGAAACCACGACCTTCTGATTAACCGGGTTATCTTCGGCGAGAAGGATCCGCAGAGGACCAAATGCAGCGTCAGGATACGATGCCGCGCTGCTTTTGGTTGCTTGGGCGCTTCGAACGATGGAGCTGGAAGCGTCTTCACCGAGTACACGGAGGAGACAATCGAATAGCCTGGCTTCCTTGATAGGTTTGAATAGACACGCAGAGAGCCCCGCCGCCTGCATGGTCTGACTATCCAAACGAAAGCCAAGGGAAGTTAGCATGATCTTTTTGGTTACGGCGAGAGCGGGGTCGGCCTGCATGCGCTGCGCTAAGGTCAGGCCATCCATCTCAGGCATCTGCATATCCAGGATAGCCAGACGATAAGGAACTCCTGATTCAACAGCCGCTCGAAGCATGGTCAGCGCTTTTTCGGCTGAAGAGGCGTATTCATCGCGAATCTCCAAGCCAGCTAGCTGGTAGTGCAATACCCGCCCATTTGTCACGTTATCGTCTACCACCAATACCCTCGAACCGCGGAGACCGTCCAGATGCTGCTGTCTTAACCTGATTGGTGCGAGTGCGTGTTTGAATCGGGCGGTGAACCAGAACACGGAACCGCGTCCCGATTCGCTCTCTAAACCGATCTCACCTCCCATCATTTCTACCAGACGTTTGCAAATCGCTAAACCGAGCCCTGTGCCACCATATTTGCGCGTGGTCGATCCATCTGCCTGTGAGAAAGCTTCGAACAGCCGGGATTGGGCTTCAGCGGTAATGCCGATCCCGGTGTCAATGACCTTGAACCGCAGGGTGATTTGGTGAGCGTCGCGGGACTCTTCAGAAACCTGGACTACAACTTCACCTTCCTCAGTGAACTTAACCGCGTTGCTGACCAGGTTGGTAAGAACTTGTCGAATTCGCTCGGCATCACCGCGAAGACGAGTGGGTATATTAGGAGGGAGAAGGCCGGCCAACTCCAGGCCTTTGGAATGCGCGCTCTCGGCCAGAAGCTCCAAGGTATCTTCCAGGACTTGCCGCAGGTCGAAATCTTCCTCGCTCAGAGAGAGCTTGCCCGCCTCGATCTTAGAAAAATCCAGCACGTCGTTCAAAATCCGGAGCAAGCCTTCAGCACTGCCGCTGACGGTTCCGGCCAACTCGCGCTGCTCGGTTGTCAAATCCGTCTGCAGCAACAGGTCGGTCATGCCGATGACCGCATTCATCGGGGTCCTAATCTCATGGCTCATGTTAGCCAAAAACTCAGACTTAAGGCGTGCTGATTCGAGAGCAGCATCGCGAGCCTCGGCCAGCTGTACCTGGCTGGCTGCGAGCTGAGTTGTGCGCAAAACAACTTTTGCTTCAACCTCCGAATTGGCGACTTCAAGCTCGGCTTGATGCCGTGCCACCTGACGCATCTCGCGGTGGCTCTGACGGATGGCCAGGATTAGGAAGACATTTTCGAAGATCACCCAGCCGGCATGTTCGAGTACCCGTAGGGAGTCGGGGGAGGCCACGCCAAAGACCGATTCCGGCCAGAAAGAGCCTCGCGCGAAGTGATCAAGCAGAACCACCACCGAGCCGGTAACCAGAACCCGCCAATCGCGGTAGAAGGCGAGAAATGCCAGCGAGCCGAAGACGTGAAAGTGGGTTTCAATTCGCCCGCCTGTTAGATGGATAAGCAAACTGGAGGTGAACATCTGTCCAATAGCGACGGCGTGCCGAGTCAAAACCAGACCGGGGCATTTCCAGATCAGCAGCAGTGGACAAGAGCAAATAATCCCTCCTAGAAGGATGGCGGCCCAAACATGAGGGTGAACATAACTGCTGGTACCGGCCCAGGCGCGGGGCGAAATCCAAAGGGCTACGCCTATTGCCGCGAACCACTGGAGCACTAACAGACGGGCAAATAGCGAATCTGTGTGCCGGTAAATACTGTCCTGTTGTGCGACATAGAGTTCCTCCGTGCGTCGACTAAGCGTATCGCTCGGGCTCATGGGTCTTCGGGCATCGACTGGTCAAAGAGCGAACAACCAAACACTGGCGTTCTCGAAAGCGGGATCGTGCCGGTGTGCAGGTAGGTTTGAATGGCTGAGCACCCGGCATTGTCTCCGGCATGTCCCCGGCCGTCTGTAATACCGCCATGAAATCTTAAATTCCCGACCCCGTCGTAGACCAGGGTTTCGCCCGAAACGGAGGCGCGAAACAGTCGGGCTTCACGACCCGCCGGGTCGCTAATCGGCGAAGTTTCTGGAAGTCGGGCCGCCGTCTCCCACAAGCCTGTATGAATCCAAGATTCTGGTTCTCCAGAGGGACTCAGGAAGACGACTTCGGCACGCAGATGCCCCGCGGAATGAGCAAGAATCGCGGCAAGCTCACTCAGGCTGGCTTGGGAACAGGGACACTTCGGATGCACAAACATCACGAGAGTGCATCGGGCAGACACGCGTTGAAGGGTGGTAGAACTTGGCCATCGAGTGGGGGCCGCATCCTGGTGACCGGGAGTCGTGCTGTAAATCCACAGTGCCGACATTCCCGAAAACGTGAGCACCAGCCACACGCTGAAAACGATTGTAGGACGCGACCAAAAAGCTCTAGCGGACACGGGAAAAAGTGGGGCAACT
>JAFAZK010000279.1 GCA_019239825.1 Verrucomicrobiota bacterium
TGAGCGTCCGGAGGAAGTAACCGAAATCCGGAGAACAGTCCCGAAAGCGGACATCATGGCTAGCTCGAATGACAGCGATATCAAGAGTCATACCCGGATCGCTCAGCTTGCCATCGAACGTGCGAAACGTTTGGTGGAAGCCGGTAAAGACGTTTTTGTGTTAATGGATTCGTTGACCCGAATTGGGCGCGCGTTTAACAACGCGATGTCTAATAGTGGACGTACCATGAGCGGTGGTATGGATGCCCGAGCCATGGAAATCCCACGGAAACTGTTTGCTGCAGCCCGAAACACAGAAGAAGCGGGCTCCCTCACCATTATGGCTACGGCTTTGATTGAGACCGGTTCTAAGATGGATGAGCTGATCTTCCAGGAGTTTAAAGGCACCGGTAATATGGAGATGGTCTTGGATCGGCAGATCAGCGACCAGCGTGTGTACCCGGCTATCGATATTTTCAAGTCCGGTACCCGCCGAGAAGAATTATTGATCCCGGCTAACGACCTGGAGAAAATCAATACGATCCGGCGAGGATTGGCCGGCCATCGGCCAGTCGAAGCCATCGAACGTCTGCTCTCATTCTTGCGCAAGTTCCCCACTAACGGGCAAATGCTGCGAGAAATCCCGGGGTAAAGGGTTGACGGTTTGTCCCGCAGACGCGGGAGCATTTGGTGGTTGCGGTTCGGTGGAGTAGCTTTTTCCAGCGGTGAAAACCTCAGAGAAGAAACCGGACGCACAGCAAATAGAAGTCGAAGTTCTGCCGCCCGATCGTAAGACTCATGGCACTACCGAGGTCGACACCGCGATCGGCGCGATCGCCCACATCATGGATTCTTTGTTCCGGGTGCCAGGAACAAAGTTTCGGTTCGGTGCCAATCCGCTCATCGGCTTTATTCCGGTTGTCGGTGACCAAATCGATGCAGTGGTCTCCGCTTCGGTTCTGTTACGCAGTGTAAAGCACCGATTGCCAAGGATTGTTTTGGCCCGGATGGGCTTGAATGTCCTGTTGAACGCTCTGTTTCAGGGAATCCCGGTTGTTGGAGATTGGGTGACGTTCGTCTTCAAAGCGAATCAACAAAACTACCGCCTGCTGCAGAAATATGCCGGTCAAGGTAAGCCGGTAACGCGCGGAGATTGGATTTTCGTTTTCGGAATTATTGGCGGCAGTTTCGCGTTAGCCATCCTGCTCTCATTCTTATTGGTCTACGCCGTCATCAGCCAATTCAGAACTTGGTAGAGGGGCGCGATGACCCTAAGCTAAGAATCCGTGCGAACACCCAGCGCCTGGAGGGGAGCCGCTTTATAGGTTAGAAGCTTTTTCACTTGGCAGCGGCGGCTCTCGGAAATGTCTGCTGGTACCGTTCTGACCGTTTTACTCGGTCGTTCTGTTCCACCCCCGCTGGCGATAGAGCTGCAACGCTATGGGGAGATTCTCGGGAGCCGCTTGCTGCAAACGGATAGAGGTGTCACGCTATAAAACGGCTCCCCTGCTATGGCACTCTCGTTCGTCGAAAAAATTGGGCCGCTCACTGGACGAAGCTGCCTGCAATGTGTTTACTAGGTCGAGTTACTCACCGTGGAGGTCAGTTCCCCTATTGCAGCCAAGGCGGTACATGGTCGTCTCCCGGTTGTACCATCAGACATGCCTTAGGTTCAACCAGATGCGTGTGAGCGTACAAAAGCATTTATGAATACAGTGTACCTAGTCGCCAACGGCGACCTTCGCCTCTCGGCAAACCAGAAGTGCGAACCGGCCCAAGCGGCGATGGAAAAAGCGCTGGTAGAAGCCATCCAAAAAGAAGGGTTCTCGGTCAAACGCGCCCATCCTTTCGATCAGAAAAAGGGCCACGGCTTTATAGATAGCCAGAAGATGGGGATGCAGGTGTTTCGGACTATACCCAAAGATGCGCCCATCGTGGTGGCGGAATCTGTCTGGCAATATAGTCAGCACATTTTGCCTGGGCTTTTCGCGCACCAGGGACCAAAGCTGACCGTAGCCAACTGGAGTGGCATGTGGCCAGGCTTGGTCGGCCTGCTGAATCTCAACGGCGGACTCACTAAGGCCGGGATCAGATACAGCAGCCTATGGAGCGAGGAGTTTCGGGATAAGTTCTTCGTCAAAAAACTACGACAGTGGTTAGCCTCGGATAAAATCAATCATGACACCTCCCATGTAATGAAATACAAGGAGGTTAAGATTCCGGGTGAGCCCAGACGATTGGGAGAACGCTTAGGTTCGTCCATCCGCGAGCAACAGTACATCTTAGGTGTGTTCGATGAAGGTTGTATGGGCATGTACAACGCTATCATTCCTGATGAACTGCTGAGCCCACTAGGAATTTTCAAAGAGCGGCTTAGCCAAGCTACTCTCTACGCCAGGATGTTAACTATCCCAGATGAAGAAGCGCGCCGCGTATACGAGTGGCTGGTCAACAAGGGAGTCAAATTTAACTACGGCCCCAACGAAGAAACTGACCTTACCGAATCCCAGGTACTGCAACAGTGTAAAATGTATGTGGCTGCTACCCGGATCGCCTCAGAGTTCGGCTGCGCCACGATCGGTATCCAATACCAACAGGGACTGAAAGACCTCAGTCCGGCGTCCGATTTGGTAGAAGGACTATTGAATAACAGCGACCGGCCACCGGTTTACGATGAAATCACCGGGCAAGAACTCTATGCTGGTCAACCGTTACCTCACTTTAATGAGGTGGATGAGTGCGCTGGGGTGGATGCACTAATCACGAAAGAGGTATGGAACGAGTTGAAACTGCCGCCAGAGACCACCTTGCACGACATCCGCTGGGGCCGGCACTATCAAGATGATGAGTTGGACGCTTATGTTTGGGTCTTCGAGATCAGCGGCGGCGCACCGCCTAATCATTTTATTGACGGTTACAGCGGTACCTCCAGTGAACGCCAACCTCCTATGTATTTCCGTTTGGGCGGCGGTACCTGCAAAGGGGTTAGTAAGCCGGGCTGGATGGTTTGGAGCCGGATTTTTATCGATGATGGTGACCTCTGTTTCGACACCGGGATTGGCGAAGTGGTGAAATTGCCGGAAAAAGAGACTGAGGAGCGTTGGGCGTTAACTACTCCCCAATGGCCGATTATGCATGCCGTGCTGCATGGGATAACCCGAGATCAAATGATGGCCCGGCATAAATCCAACCATATCCAGGTCGCCTATGCCAATGATCGAGCCGCTGCGCGTGCCGCTATGTTCGCCAAGGCCGCGACGATGGCCGAGCTAGGTCTTAAGGTGTATTTCTGCGGAGAATTCTAGAAAGCAGGGCACCCGACTGGAGGGGAGCCGCTTTGGGTCAGACCCAGGAGGCCCACGATATTTGTTTCGGCGCGTGGCCGACCACAAATCACTTTAAACCGGCGGCTCCCGGGAACGTTTCAACGCGTATTAGGTAGGTTGGACATTAGGCAGGAGAATCATTTCCGGCCGGAACGATGGACAAAACGTTGCGTGCGGTAATTCCCGGGGGCCGCCTGTTCAACACCTTATTTGGACTTCCTCGTACTGGAAAGAATATCGCCAGATTTTAAGGTACGACCCAAAGCGGCTCCCCTGCAGACGTGCCTCGCCCTCCCGAACTCCTTGAACTCCTTGAGCTCCTGGGCGAGACGGTAGTAACAGATGTCATTTGATCAATCGGCAGTTCTGCCAGAGCTGTTAGCGCTTTCTCACGAATTCGGAGAGCGGGGCCTCGTTATCTTGGGTGAGGGGAATACATCGTGTCGCGTTGATGACGAGACTTTCTTCGTTAAATCCAGTGGCAGCAGCCTTCAGACCTTGACGGCCAACCAGTTAACTCTTTGTCGGTTCGAGCGTTTGCTCTCACTGATGGACCGGGACGATGTGGCGGATACTGAGGTCGAGACCTGTTTACTAGAAAGCCGGAGTCATTCAGCGGCCTTCAAGCCCTCGGTTGAGACATTTTTCCATGCCTACCTGTTGAATCTGCCCGACATCAACTTCGTTGGTCATGCTCACCCTATCTACGTAAACCAGATTCTTTGCTCGGGATTGGCGAGAGAATTCAGCGAGAACCGGCAGTGTCCGGACGAAATCGTCTGTTGCGGACCGATATCATTGCTCATTCCTTATGTGGACCCGGGCCTCGCTCTAGCTAAGCGAATCCGGAAAGACGTCGAGGAATTCCGCCGAACGCACAACAAATTGCCGCGCGTGATTCTGCTTCGGAATCATGGCGTTATCACCATCGGTTCATCCGTCCAAGCCGTTCGAGCCGCCATGCTAATGACCGTTAAAGCAGCCGAGATTTTCACCGGGGCTCATTCATTAGGCGGTATTCGCCATCTGCCGGTGTCAGAGATCGAAAGGATCGAGAATCGCCAGGACGAGGAATACCGGCGAAAGATGCTGAAGATTTGAAACAAGGAGAGGAGCCGGGAGCCAGAATCCAGGGTCAGGAGGCGCTGCTCCTTTTCTCAGCGCGATGCCAAGAATGCCTCGACCTCGGCTCTGGTGGGATTTGCATCCGCGGCGCCATAACGAGTCGCGACAATAGCGGCCTCGGCGTTGGCAAATCGGGCGATCGGTTCCAGTTGTTCCGAGGTCAGACTTGCTATCTCCTTGGCGGTTTTACCCGCGAGTTGACTCAGAATCGCTGCCATGAAGGAATCGCCGCAGCCGGTGGTTTCAACTACTTTAACCGAGAAGCTGGACGCACTGACCAATTTTTCGCCGTCGCGATAAAAGGCAGCGCCGGCTGCGCCGAGAGTCACGATGACCAGGGAACCTACCGGTACGTGTAACAACCGCACCCCTTCGTCGATGTCGTCGGTTCGAGTCAGAAACGCCAGTTCTTCATCGCTTACCTTCAGCACAGTGACCTTTTCGGCCAGGCGCAACAGCCGGGCGAGGTAGGTAGCTTCATCTGAGATCAGCGACTTACGAATTGTCGGATCAAGCGATACCGGGACTCCCTGCGCCGTGAACCGGTCGACGACTGACAAATATGCGGAAGCGGTGGGTTCTTGGGCCAGTACGATGCCACCGCAGTGATAAAATGAGTAACGCTTAGGATCGATCGGTTTCAGCTCGGCCGAGCGGAGGGATGGATCCGCAGCATTGTCACGGTAGAACCGAAAATCGACCTTACCGGCTGCATCCACGGCCACAAATGCCAAAGTGGTCTTTGTACCCGGCTCTCTGACGACGAGATCCACTTCGACCTTTTCGTTCTTCAAGAAATCGACTAGGGCCTCGCCAAACTGATCGTCACCGATCTTACCGACGAACGCAACGGGTGTATCTAAACGACCAATACCGACTGCGATGTTAAATGGAGAGCCGCCCGGCCTCTTCTGAAAGGTTTTCGTTCCGCCTAGACCGGCGCCAGGGTCCGCAGAAATCAGGTCATACAAAGCTTCGCCACCGACCAGAACGGGGAGAACATTGCTCATAGGGGGTTCTAAGTTTTAAGTTTTAGGTTTCAAGTTTCAAGTTGTATGTCCAACGCGCGGAGGCGCAGCTGTACCGATAGTCAGCCAGCTTAAAACCTAGAACTTAAAACCTAAAACTTAAAACTTGTACTCATTCACCTTGGTACGCTTGGTGATTGTAATATAACTTAAGCCGATCCTGCATGGCAGATAGCTGTTCTGTCCGCTCCGATTTATTCAGAGCCTGCATCGCTAACTGTTGGTACCGAACGGCTTGCCCGAAGTTGCCTGCGGAGGCGTATGCGGCGGCCAGCGTATCGATGGAAAAGGCGTTGGTCCAGTGATTTAAGCCGCAACACTTCTGGGCTAGGGAAACAGCCCGATGAGGATTGCGGACTCGGGAGTCTGGGGCGGTGGCCAACAGCCAGGCCAAATCGTTCATGCTGGTGGTGTCGCTTGGATCGACGTGAACCGCGCTGTCTAATGACTTCCTGGCATCGTCGTAGCGATGGGCGTCAATGCAGGTGCGGGCTTTGCTACTGTAAAGCTGACCCAGCAACGAGTAGCTTACGTTGCTTTTCCGAGCCAGTTTTATGCTCTCATCGATCTGCTGAAGGGCATCATCCTGGCGCTTCACCAAGACTAAGACGGCAGCCTTTAGAAAGTGGGCTCGCCAGTTGTCCGGGTTTGAACTGATGATCGCATCGATCCGTGCAAGCGCCTCCGTGGCTTTGCCTGATTCAGCGAGTTTGAATGCCTCATCCAGGCGAGCTTGCCCGATGCTCATCCGCTCTTGCCAAATCTCGCCCCAGCCGTTAGCCGTCTGGCCCAGCAACGTGCTACCTGATTGCCAGCAGAGAGCCGCCAGAATAAAAATTCGACACCAAAAAGTGCCGGATCGTGTATGCTTCATAATTTCACCGCCGCCATATGCAGCGAACCTTATCTTCACTCCGCATACCGGTTTTCGGGGTCTTCTATTTCGTCCTTATAGCACTTCCTTGCGCAAAGGCCAACGAGTCAACGGACGGAGTTATGTTGAGCCGCACAACCGGAAATCATCTTTTCGCGCCGGTGCTTGTCAACCGCAAGCCGGCCTGGTTTGCCGTCGATACTGGCGCCGCTCTCACGATTGTAGATCGCAAGAAAGCGCAGGAGCTCGGTCTGGCTTCACTCGGCAAGACCGTTGAGCTGCCGAACCAGATTGAAGTCAACGACCGCGTCGTGCCGGTCGCAAATGTGCAAAATTTGAGTCTGGGTAAGCAAAGTCTTGGCTCGGGACCGGTTGCGCTGATCGACCTGACCACGTTTCGGGCCAGGCTTCGGACCGGTGGTATGGCGGTTCCAATGGATGGTATCTTGGGACTCGACATTCTGGAACGGTACAAGGCGATTATCGATTGTTCCCAAGAACGTATCTATATGCAGATAGAATCGCCGTCCGACTTGGCTGCGGCGCAGATGGATATCCGGAGACAGCATCTCAGGTGGATCCCGATGCGGATCACGCGCTCAGGAGCACTTGAAATCGAGGGGAGCCTGAACGGAAGGCGTTACAGTTTTGTGGTTGATACCGGCGGTTTCACCACCTTGTTGCCGGCTCAAGTCGCGGCTCGAAGCGGCATCCCGATTATCCATACGGGTGTCAACGCGAAGGGCATTCATTCCAAAACCAGAGCGGTCTGGGCTGGAATCGCACCTCAATTTAGTATTGGTAAGTACAACCTTGGAACTACGGTCGTTGGCATCACCGCGTTGCCGCCCGGACCGGAGGATCTGCGATACGAGTTTGGTGGTTTACTCGGTGCCGACTTCTTTTTCGAACACCACGGTATTATCGACGTTGGCAACCAGAGATTGTATTTCCGGGAGACCGCGAGCGGGAGCTGATCCCAACCGGCAAAAAATAAGACCCGCAGGTGACTGCGGGTCTTGGAATTTCCCAGTCGGAAGACCTACTGAGGAGTAGCGCTGGCTTCCGCGGTCGGAGAGGCCTTCGCTTTATGGTGATGGGTCGTAGTATGATGCTTCTTGGCAGGGGCCGAAGCGCTAGGAGAAGCGGACGGTGAAGGATCGGCTGCAAATGCTGCAACGCTGACGCCGAACACCGCCGTGAGCAGAAGAATAACTTTGTTCATTTTGATGTTGATAAACGGTTGTTAAGGTTTTCCCACGTTTGTCTTTTCTCCCGGCTGGTCGACAAGAGTGTTCTTGCACCCAATCAACCAACCAGAGGTAACCTGCGGCCGCCAAAAACCCAGGTTCGGGCGAAGCAGATTGTGTCGAAGTCGTTCGCGTTCCCAGCGATCACCACTCGCCGTTGCCCGGCGAATTCGCAGTCGCTCTCACACACGTTACTTCACACGTCCAAACCCAAGAAACGTGCGGAAGTTTCGAAAATAGTTCGGTAGGGCGAAAAACTCGGCCCGCCGATGATAGGGCTCCTCCCATGGCAAACCGCGCCGGTTTTGAGCCGTTCTCGCCTGTGCGGAGCGTGGCGATACCGTGGAGGACAGTGTAGGGGGTTGTGCCTCAAGAACGGCTCAAAACCAGCGCGAATCGGCCTCACCGACACACAACATCCCGGGCACGCCGAGTTTTTCGCCCTACCAACTCCTTCGCCTTGCGCCTTAGGGACCTCTCTGTTACCTGAAGTTGCACTTTTTCAAGATTTTTGACCCAAAGCTCATGGCCAGTCTCACCCTCTCCAAAATCATAAAGCGTTACGGCAAAACGGAGGTTATCCACGGCGTTGATCTGGAAGTGGCCGATGGCGAATTCGTTGTCTTGGTCGGCCCTTCCGGCTGTGGAAAATCGACGCTACTACGGATCATTGCCGGTCTGGAAGAGGTGAATGAGGGTGAAGTTTTCATTGGCGGCCAGCGAATGAACGAAATCGACCCGGCCAAACGTGGCGTGGCGATGGTTTTTCAGTCTTACGCTCTTTACCCCCATATGTCAGTAGCAGATAACATGGGCTTCGGGCTACGGATGGCTGGGCGGCCAAAGCAAGAAATCCGAGAGAGGGTTGCCAGGGCAGCCGACATACTGCAGTTGACTCCGTATTTGAAACGACGGCCGAAAGAACTTTCCGGCGGGCAAAAGCAGAGGGTCGCAATCGGGAGAGCCATTGTCAGGGAACCAGAGATTTTTCTGTTCGACGAACCGCTATCCAACTTAGACGCCGAGTTGCGCGTCCAGATGCGAATCGAACTTTCCAAGCTGCACAGCGGCCTGCAAACGACCATGATTTATGTGACCCATGATCAGGTCGAAGCGATGACCTTAGCTGAGAAAATCGTCGTTTTAAATGACGGTAAAGTCGAACAGATCGGATCACCTCGGGATCTTTACTCGCGGCCAGCAAACCTTTTTGTGGCTGGATTTATCGGCTCGCCCAGAATGAATTTTTTGAAGGTAAAAGTCGTAGAGGACCGCTTGGGCGAGATCACGGTAGAAAGCGACGATTTCCTTGGTGGGACTTTGACAATTGCATCACGCCATCAGGCACAACTTGCGCCCGGTTCAGAAGCGACCTTGGGTATTCGTCCAGAACACATCGCGGTCGTTCCACAGGCCACGGGCAGAGGCCTGTTGACCATCGAAGTGGTAGAAATGTTAGGAGAATCCACCTATGTCCATGGTCTGACGCCAGCGAACAATCGGCTCACCATTGGATTGAGAGGATTTAACGACCTCCGCCACGCCGATTCTGTCGGCTACGATTTTGATCTGGAAAACGTGCACCTCTTTGACTCCTCCGGGCAGTCGGTTTGACGCGGGTCAGAGAAAAAACGGTTTGCACGAGAGAATAATCGAACGGTCCTTTCGCAGAACCCTCTCGGAGCAAATTGTGAGAGGAACAATCGGGCGGCTAGTGAATAAGCCGAAAATGTGGCGGATGGGGAGGGATTCGAACCCTCGGTACCTTGCGGTACACACGCTTTCCAGGCGTGCCCAATCGACCGCTCTGGCACCCATCCGAAACGAGCCTACGAGTTTGGTGTCGATTGATCGCTCTTGCAACCCCTTTGTAACGCCGGAACGCGAGAACACCGGAGCTACGCGATTGCGGGCGCCTGGAGGGGAGCCGCTTTGTGGTTTGGCAAAGCTCTATGAGTTGGCAGCAGGCGGCTCCCGCAAACGGCTGCTCGTATGACATGGCCCACGGCGTCTGTATTCGGTGTAGGAGCGCCCTGGGGAAAAACGCGCGCTGGGTTATTTGCGGGAGCCGCCTGCTAGCATAATTCAGCGGTGCTAGCCTGTTTATTCTCTCCGTTCTTTGGGTGAAGCCCTGCAACGACCAAAAGCGGCTCCCCTCCAGGGCGGTGGGCTTACGATAAACCTGGGTTCCGACGCCCCTCGCCAATTACCAATCACCAATCACGTCGGTCTCTCACCCCTCACCTGTGGAGCCTCAGGCGACAACCGTTCCGCAATAGCCTTCAACTCCGTCTCGAGCTCAGCCTGACTCTCGTTCAACATATCCAGTTTCAATTGGTAACGGTGAAGCTGGATTAAAGCGTGGTTTACCTGACCTCTGATTTCGGCCGACTGTGCCTGAATTTCCTGGCTCTGGCGTTCCAGGTCAGCACGGCGCGTGACCAACTCGGCGGCGGACCGATTGCTGAAATCGAATTTTCTGGGCGAACCTTTGCGCGCGTTTCGTAACGCTTCCGTCAGTTTCGATGTCGCTGCTTCCAAAAAATGCAGGGATGGCCCGTGGTATTCCGGTACGGTGACCGTTTGACCACAGTGGACGCAGGTCAGTGACAGTCCTGCCCCTTCCAGGTCGACAACGAGTTCTCCATGGCAATGCGGGCAGTCAAAAACAATATCGCGTTCGGTTATTTCCAGGCCTTCACGCTCGACCTGTTCCGGGTTTTCAAGCGGATTGGGAGTTTTACGTGATACAGATTCGCTCATGTAGGCCGGATTTTCGTTCTCACGAGAGTGCCGCCTGATGTTGGCTAAATCAAGCGGGCGACTGAAGTTCGGAACCAGACGACGGAACGGTTTGGCGCACTTCGGTGTGCCATGCGCGCCAAGATGGCGCAGAAATGGCAATGATGGATTAAATGTAATGCGATGTAATTCATTGATGATAAACTACTTACGTAAATAGAAATGGATTGGCACGAGAGGAGCTAAGAGTTTTTCCGCGATTTTATGGCTAAGATTCTAGGTATCGATCTTGGCACCACAAACTCCTGTATGGCGGTCATGGAGGGTGGTGAACCAGTAGTAATTGAAAACTCTGAAGGCGGGCGGACGACTCCTTCGATTGTTGCTTTCACGAAGGGCGGAGAACGGCTCGTCGGTCAAGCAGCGAAACGGCAAGCGGTCACTAACGCTAAAAACACGATCTTCTCAATCAAGCGCTTCATGGGACGGAAGTTCGATGAGGTGCAAGCGGAAGGCAGGCGGGTTCCGTACAAGATTGTTAAAGCTGCCAACGGTGACGCTCACGTCGAAGTAGAAGTCGGATCCGAAAAGAAGACATTTTCACCGCCAGAGATCTCCGCGATGATCCTGGCCAAGCTGAAGGCCGATGCGGAGGCGAAGCTTGGGGAAACCATCACACAGGCGGTGATCACCGTGCCAGCCTATTTCAATGATTCTCAGCGAAACGCGACCAAAGATGCCGGCAAAATTGCCGGGTTAGAGGTTCTGAGAATCATCAATGAGCCGACGGCTGCATCATTGGCTTACGGACTGGACAAGAAGAAGGACGAGAAGATCGCCGTCTACGACTTAGGTGGTGGTACTTTCGACATTTCGGTGTTGGAAATCGGCGATGGTGTCTTTGAAGTCCGCGCCACCAATGGCGACACCCATTTAGGCGGTGACGACTGGGACGCGAAAATCATGGACTGGATCATCGCCGAGTTTAAGGCTGACACCGGGATTGATCTCAGCGTACAGGCGGACGCAATTCAGCGAATCAAAGAAGAAGCAGAAAAAGCGAAGATTGCGCTTTCGTCCTCGCAGGAATACGAGATCAATCTGCCCTTTATTACGGCCGATGCGACCGGTCCAAAACATATCCAAAAGAAGCTCACGCGGGCTAAACTAGAGCAGCTGACCGACGACCTTTTCCAACGAACGGTAGGGCCGGTCAAAGACTGTTTGCGAGAGGCTAAGCTTACTGCCAGCGAGATGAATGAGCTGGTGTTGGTCGGTGGTATGACCCGCATGCCGAAAGTGGTCGAAACCGCGCGCAGCTTGATCGGTAAAGAGCCACACAAAGGGGTAAATCCGGATGAAGTAGTGGCTGTTGGCGCTGCTATTCAGGGCGGCGTACTGCGGGGAGACGTCAAGGACGTCTTACTGCTCGATGTCACGCCACTCAGCTTGGCGATCGAAACGTTGGGCGGCGTTGCCACCAAGATGATTCCACGTAACACCACTATCCCGACCCGCAAATCCGAGATTTTTTCGACCGCGACGGATAGCCAGCCGGGTGTTGAGATAAAAGTGGTGCAGGGTGAACGCGAGTTTGCCCGGGACAATAAGAGTTTGGGAACGTTCCATCTGGACGGCATTCCACCTGCCCCGCGCGGCGTCCCTCAGATCGAGGTGACCTTCGACATCGATGCGAACGGTATTTTGAATGTGTCGGCCAAAGATCTTGGCACCGGCAAGGAACAGAAGATCGCGATCACAGGTTCGAGTGGATTGTCTAAGGACGAGATCGACAAGATGCGCCAGGACGCGGAAGCTCATGCCGAAGACGATAAACGAGCCAGAGAACTGGCTGAGTTGAGAAACAATGCCGACAATCTCGCTTACCAGTGCGAGAAACAGCTCAACGAACTCGGCGAGAAAGTTTCTGCCGACCAGAAACAAACGGTCCAGGATGCTATCAAAGAGGTCCGGGAAGCGTTAAAGGGTGAAGACAGTGACGCCATCAAGCGAGCCACGGAGAACCTGCAGACCCGGTTTCAAGCCATAAGCGCTGAACTTTACAAGCAAGCCGCGTCCAATCAGCCGAGCGGCGGTGCTGCCGGTGGAGGTCCGGATCCATCCGAATCGAAAAAGGAAGGTAAGGAAGGCGACCACGTGGTTGACGCCGATTTCGAGGTAGTTGACGAAGATAAGAAGAAGTCCTAACGCTAAAATTTGAAGTGTTTCCGGTTGAGGCTGCAGTTCAATCCTTCGCTGCAGTTCAACCGGTGCATCATAAACCCCAAAGTAAAAGGAGGATAAATTCGTTATGGCAATCAATGTAAAACCTCTCGGCGATCGGGTGCTCGTTCAGCCGCTCGAAGAGAAGGAAGTCAAAAAAGGAGGCATCATTATTCCTGACACGGCGAAAGAAAAGCCGCAGGAAGGAACAGTGGTCGCTCTGGGAACGGGGAAACTCGACGACAGCGGGAAGAAAGTCGAATTCAACGTCAAAGTCGGTGACAAGGTGTTGATCTCCAAGTATGGAGGCACCGAAATCAAGATCGACGGAGATAACTATCTCATTATGCGTGAGGACGACATCCTCGGCATTCTTGGATAACAACGAACATTAATATCGATACTCAACATACTTTATGGCAGCTAAACAATTGCAATTCGACGAGTCCGCTCGTCAAGCATTGCTGCGCGGCGTAGAAAAACTCGCCAAGGCAGTGAAGGCGACGCTCGGACCATCAGGCCGAAACGTCATCCTGGACAAAAAATTCGGCAGCCCGACCATCACCAAAGATGGCGTTACGGTAGCGAAGGAAATCGAGCTCGAGGACTCGTATGAAAATATGGGCGCACAGCTGGTCCGCGAGGTCGCTTCCAAGACTTCGGATCTGGCTGGTGATGGCACCACCACCGCAACGGTTTTAGCCGAAGCGATTTTCCGCGAGGGCTTGAAAAACGTCACTGCGGGCGCCAACCCAACCTCCTTGCAGCGGGGTATTCTAAAGGCGGTCGACGCGATCGTAGAAGAACTGAAGAAGATCTCCAAAAAGGTCTCCGATCGGACCGAAATCGCTCAGGTCGCTACGGTTTCCGCTAACTGGGACCAAACCATCGGCGAGATCATCGCAGACGCGATGGACAAGGTCGGCAAGGATGGAACGATCACCGTTGAAGAAGCGAAGTCGATCGAGACCACCTTGGAAGTTGTGGAAGGAATGCAGTTCGATAAGGGTTACCTTTCGCCTTACTTCGTGACCAATGCTGAGAGCATGGAAGCGGTGTTGGAAAACGCTTACATCCTGATCCACGAGAAGAAAATCTCGAGCCTGAAGGATCTGCTCCCGGTGCTCGAAAAAGTGGCCAAAGCGGGTCGTCCGCTATTGATCATCGCTGAAGATGTTGAGGGCGAAGCTCTCGCGACCTTGGTGGTGAACAAGTTGCGTGGCACGCTGCAAGTTGCTGCCGTCAAAGCTCCTGGATTCGGCGATCGCCGCAAAGCGATGCTCGAAGACATCGCCATCCTCACTGGTGGCCGTTGCTTGACCGAAGATCTCGGTATCAAGCTGGAAAACATAACCCTGGATGACCTGGGCAAGACCAAGCGCGTCACCATCGATAAAGAAAACACCACGATCGTTGAAGGTGAAGGTTCTACGGCTGACATCCAAGGCCGGGTGAATCAGATCCGTCGCCAGATCGAGGAAACCACCTCCGATTACGATCGTGAAAAGCTCCAAGAGCGTCTCGCGAAATTGGCCGGTGGCGTGGCGGTGATCAACGTTGGTGCTGCTACCGAAACCGAAATGAAGGAAAAGAAAGCTCGCGTGGAAGATGCGTTGCACGCCACTCGCGCTGCGGTTGAGGAAGGTATTGTTGCTGGCGGCGGGACTGCGCTGATCCGGGCCCAAAAAGCTCTGGAATCGGTCAAACTGACCGGAGACGAAAAAGTTGGTCTCGAGATTGTGCATCGCGCGGTGGAATCGCCGTTGCGACAGCTCGCCAACAACGCTGGCCGCGAAGGCGCGTTGATCGTCCAAGAAGTAAAGTCCCGCAAAGGTAACGAAGGTTACAATGTGGCGACCGACCAATACACCGACCTAGTCAAGGCTGGTGTTGTCGACCCGACCAAGGTGACCAGAACCGCGCTCCAAAACGCGGCTTCTATCTCCGGGTTGCTGTTGATGACTGAGGCCCTGGTAACAGAATTGCCGGAAAAAGAGAAACCGGCTGCTGCTGGTCCTGGTGGAATGCCCGGAATGGGCGGCATGGACTACTAAGATAGCGGTCCTGATAAATACTTCGAAAACCCGTCCCGCCTTAAGGCTGGGCGGGTTTTCTTTTTTGGCGCCTCGCTAACGATTATGGCCACCACCGTCTGCGATCGCCCATCGCCTGGAGGGGAGCCGCTTTGGCGCGTGTCCCGCCACCCTTGCAACATTCGTCTCGACGCTTCATACGGCCACAAAATTGTCCCAGCAAGCGGCTCCCGCGAGCTACCCAGAACGATGCAGATCTATGGGCGGATGTAAGCGAATCGAAGGTCCCGAGTAAATGTATCGCGTTGAGACGTTCCCGGGAGCCGCTTGCTTTCTCGAATTTTCGGCGGGATCAGCGCTGAGACAAATGTTGCGAGGGTGGCGGGATACGATCCAAAGCGGCTCCCCGCTAGGCGGCGGGAATAAATACGCCTTTTCGACGCGCCCGGTTCCTAAAAAAAGCAGTAGAATGATCCCCCGTTGCCGAGATATGCTACCACTGCAGCCCTTATCGCGCAGAAAGGATTGAGACCATTGAATCGATCGAAAGAGGCAGCTAAGGAGCGCTAACTCCTATGGACTGGCTCAAGTTTTTCGTTCTAGTCCTTTCCGGGGTGTTCGCGGTCTATCAATACGCGATGGTCAGGCACGACCTGGTAAGCCATCATTCGACCCCCGATTTGCCCAGCCAGCATGAACCGTCGAATCTGGATACGATCGTTTATGTACTGCTGCTGGGCGGAGACCTTTTGGCGACCGTCATCTATGCGCTCCGGTTTGGGACTGGCGGCGTAGCGAATGCAACGGCTTGGGGAGCGGTATTTTGTCTCGGTGTGTGCTTAGTGATCGCGATCTGGTGGGTCATCCCGTTCCGAGATCTACCTCCCGAACAAGATTGGAGTGGAATCCCTTTTCCGGTTTCTGTCGAACAAACTCTCCGGATAGTCCGTATCACTTCCGCGATTTTCTTTCTCCTCGGTTTCCTTCTGCTCTGTGCCTCCGTATCGGCTTAACCACCTTTCCTGTTGAACAGTGCATTCCTGGATCTAAGGAATATAGGAATATGGCTACGGACTTGAGCGCTAAACGGGCTTCTTTTCGTGATCTCCATCGAGAGGGATGTTTTGTCTTACCTAACCCGTGGGATGTAGGCGGAATACGGCGCCTGGAGCGGGCCGGGTTCAAGGCTTTGGCGTCGACCAGCGCTGGAGCCGCCTGGGCTATGGGACGTACCGATGGCGAGTTATCACGTGACGAAGTGCTGGAACATTTGCGATTCCTTTGTGCCGCCACTGATTTACCGGTGAACGCCGATTTTGAAGCGGGCTTCGCCGACGTACCAGAGGAGGTGGCGGCGAACGTAACTCTTGCCTTGGATACCGGGGTGGCGGGCCTGTCGATCGAGGATCGAACCGGGCATTCACTCTACGAATCAGACTTAGCGGTGGACCGCATCAAGGCCGCGCGAGAGGCTATCACAAATTCCGGCCAGAATGTCATTTTAGTCGCACGATCAGAAGGGTTTCTGATTGGGCGCACCAATCTTGCCGCGACTATCGAGCGAGTTGTGGCGTACGCTGAGGCTGGAGCCGATTGTTTGTATGCCCCCGGCATTAAGGATCTAGCGGCTATCAGCGAATTGGTCTCGGCGGTAGCGCCGAAGCCGGTAAACGCCTTGCTGCTCGGACCTGAGATGCATGTTGCCGGCTTAGCCGACGCTGGTGTCAGACGCGTCAGTACAGGCGGCGGTTTAGCGGCTGCAGCCTGGGCTGGGTTTGACAACGCGGTCCGTCTGCTGACGGAAGAAGGAACGTTGCCTAAGCGGTAGTTAGCGAGTCGTTGCCAGCGTGGAGTGGAGCCGCTTTGCAATGTGGTCTGAGTTGAACCCGCATTCATCAGGCTCAGCGTTTGCTTGCGAGAGATATATCGTAATGCCGGCTCCCGCGAACGTCTCCTGATATCGTCACCTGCCCTAGCGTTTCCGTTGATCCGAACGATCGAATTACCGCCCCAATAGTCACGCGTGGGGAGGTTTTCGGCCAGCTATCCGATGGTGCCTAATGCCCGATCTTTCGCGTGATCATGCGAAGAGTCGGGCAGCGGTCAAAACCGGTTTCCCCTCCACGCCCCCCGGGGATGCAATGCCACGTGTGTTCTTTAGGAGCACGGGAACGAAGCATCCGGGGAGCGATATCAGTTTGCGCAGATTATCTAACGCTTTACCAAGGCAAGTGCAGAAGCTGGACCAGGCCAGTGATGATCAAGTAAAGCGCGACAATAAAATTTAACAAACGCGGCATTATTAGAATCAAAATGCCGGCTATTAAGGCGACCAATGGCCCTAAAGAAAGAGTAAGATTTACTGTAGCTAGCGAGGCGATGTTTTCCATAGACCTTTTTTTTATCTCTTATCTTAAGATCGCCGTGCTATTACCAGATGGTCCTCTGTAACACAAGTCCAGCCGCTAGCTTGTGGTTTAGTTCACAAAAGCAGCGTTGACGCCAAGTTGGCAACTGGAGAAACGACCAAACCAGGGTCATCCCTTTGAGCGAACTAAGTAGCTCGGATAGTGAGCGAGTATGCCCCCTGTTCGAGTCGAAAGAATGAGCTCGGAACTTTCGCTGACTTGAATCTAGGAGCGTCCGCGGGAATAAATCTATTGGGCGAGGTGTTTACATAGTTGAGCACTGAAGCAGAGATGCAGGGGACGTAGCTATGCAAAAGGAGTTTAATCGAATCCCGGACCCAGGATTTACCGCCGAATACGTCACTTTCCGAAAATTCGTTTCATTCGTTTCTCTGATCTTGGCCCTATTTTCCTTACCCATCTTATCGATCGCTGCCAAAGCGGACCAAGGAAGTTCTCCGGTCGGCCTTTGGAAGACCGAAGATGCCCAAGTCGAAATCTTTGAAGCGGACGGCAAGCTGAATGGGAAAATCGCCGCGCTGAACAAGGAATACACATCAGATGGGATTGAAAAAACCGACATCTCTAACCCGAATCCGGAAAAAAGAAAACGGCCGCTAATTGGGCTCGTTTTTATGACAGGCTTTACCCGGGAGGGACCAGGTCGATGGGATCATGGAACCGTTTACGATCCGAAAACGGGAAACACTTACGCTTCGTTTTTGGAGTACGACGGCGGCGATACCCTCAAATTGAGGGGCTATATCGGAATCTCCCTAATTGGCCGGACAGCTGTCTGGACCAAGGTAAAGGAATAAGACGGGAAAAGGGCCAAACGGGTGATCAATTGCGAACAGGGGGGACATGAGATCACTGGTGGCTTTCCTGTTAGGGTTGATACTTGGTGGACTAGGGATGTTGTTTCTTCCGGACCCCAGGCGGGATGAACTAAACGCTGAAGTTCGGAAGCAGACGGAGGCTCTGCAAACGCAAGTCCACCAGTTTGGGGACCAGCTTAAGACTCTTACCCTGCCCAAACCGGAGGAGAAAGCTTCACCGTCACCGACTAGTAGCCCGGCGCAGTAGCAGTGTTCTCGCAACCACGATCCAGTTTTCAGGTGCATTGCATATCGCGTTTTTGGCGCTAAAAATCGTGGCAGATAAGACGCCCGGATAGATGTGACGCCCCGGGGTCGCAGTCCGTTCCAACGCGCTGCGGTTGGACGAATCGTCGCTCGTTCACACCGACAGCGAGCCGCGGTAAAGAGATCCTTCGGCGATTCGCGCGATAGACATTTTCATTATTCAAAGGATGGAACCTTTCTAATGCGGCTCCCCATCCGTCATTCGTGCGCGTGCTACTCGCTAGGCTCCTCCCGTAGTTCCGCGGTCACCGGACAAGACTGGTCCATTCGTCGTGTGGCTTTGTTTACGGCTGGCCCCAGTAGGGTTGTGTCCGTTTCCAGTCCGCTTCCGAGGTGCTCCGGTCCTCCCGCCGTCTCTCCATAGCTCCCAGTAAACGCTCAGACGCTCCACAAACCGAGCCGGTTTCTCGACATAGATCATACGGGCCCGATTAAGGGAGAACAGTTTGAGTCGGTGACGTCGCCGATCAATCGCCCGAAGAAGCGCCTGCCGGCCATTAACTTGTTGTTCGGTATCAGTCACCTCAAACGGCAACTGTAGAATCCTTTGTTGGATCAGAGCAAAGTCATGATCGTCACCTAGGCCGTCAGAAAGCTCGTCCAGCGCATCGATCCAAGCATGAAGCGCGGAAGGCCAAATCTTTCTGAGTAACCTTAGCTGATAGCCGAGCGCTTTAGCCTGCTTGCGGATCTCGTGCCAAAGCTCATCGGTGGCATTCTCCATGCCGATGGTCTCGACAATGCGGTAGTGTTGGCGTCCGCGCCGGTACGTGTGTTCGAGTCCAGCTGCCAACAGCATGCTCCCGCGCTGAATGACGCCGGTAGCAAAAACCCAATCGGGAATCCGGGTACGCATGCTCGACAACAGTTCACTTACCGCTCTGAGCTCACGTTGGGTTAGTGAACGCGCAGCCTCGGATAGCAGTTGCTGTCTGATCCGGCCAACGATTTGTGCTCCGACGGGGTGCAAAGCTTCTCCCTTGGGATGCTCTTGCGTGCCGAAAAGCTTTTCCAAAGCCTCGAGTAATGCAGCGGCGTCGCGACTACCTGAGAGCGTTCGGCCGGCGTCGCGTAGAACCACGTTTTCCTGGCCTCGGATGGTCTTAACCAAATGCCCACGAGCCAGCTGGAGCAACGCGCGCAAGCTCTTCAAGTCTTTCCTGATCTCGTGTACATCGTCCGGGCTTGGCCGTGGCCTGATCCCGGCAGCAGCGATCGCCTGCTCCAGCCGTTCACTTGCTATTCGCCTTACCCCGTCAATTGGCGTTTCGTGATTTTCGAAGCGAAAAGCCATAGGTTCAGCCGGAAACTAAACCGTAAGCGTACGTAATTCAGAAAAAAAGAAAGGACAGCGCTGCCGTTGTCCTTTCGTCATGAGCTGAATTGAGTATAGCCGGGGAGCAGGCTACTGCTGCAGCTCTTTCATGGCATCGACTATCTTCTGAGCGCAGGCAGAGACAAAGGCTTGAAACTTCGGCGCCTCATCCGCTTTCACCTTACCGCCCATCTGGGCGGCTTGAGATTGGATCTCCGGCGCTTTCGATTGCAGGGCTGTCATCTTAGAGTTATCGCCCGCTTTGACCGCTTTACACGCCTCGACGTAGTCGGTAGTAAATTGGGCGTAGGTCTTTACAAACGCGTTAACGTCCGGGTCGCTGAATTGCGGGATATCGTCACCCAACGCGCGGCTGCTAATAAAGCTGCCTGCGACCACCAAGGTGAGAATCACAAATAAGTTTCGAATAGAATAACGTAGTGCTTTCATCAGAATTTGGCGGGGAGCTGACCCTTAACCGGCCCTACTGACTGGCGTCAATCATTTTCTCAGTGTAGTCAGCAATGAATTGTTCGTATCTTTGGGCTTCCTCAGGTTTCGCTTTCAGCTTTTCAGCCACTTTCGCCACCTCATCTTGCAACTGTTGCACCTGAGTTTTCAACTGCTCGAACGCTGCCGGGTTGCCGGCTTTCGCTGCTTGATAGGCTTGGATATACTTAGTTACGAAATCGGCGTACTGACTCACGAATTGGTTCACTTCCACATCGCTGAACTTGGGTAGTTCATCTGCCTTAGTCGGAAGCGTGGACAACGCTAGCGTGAAGATCGAAGCGATAAGTACAATGCCGCAACCCATCGAAGGGCTGAGCTTCGATCTCCGATATTTTCTCCCGATTGCCCCAAGGGTGAGTATAGGCCTTCCCACCTGGCCCTTTTATGCGACTCACCCTACCAAAAGCAATCCTTGTTTACCGAGCGCGCCGCAGATTCAACCTTTTACTGCTCCGGCAGTCAAACCTTCAACGATCCGGTATTGGAACACCATGACCAGGATGACGAGCGGGATTGTGACCACCATTGACGCAGCCATGATTGCACCCCACGGCTGCTCGAATGCGCTTGCGCCCGTGAATTGAGAGATTACCACTGGGACAGTTTTCATGTTGTCCGTGATCGTGAAAGTCAACGCGAACAAGAATTCGTTCCAAGCAGCGATGAATGCCAGTAGCCCAGTCGAAACCAGTCCAGGCATGGTTAGCGGAAGCAAGATCTCCCAGAAAACCTTGAGCGGCGACGCACCATCTACATAGGCCGCTTCTTCAAGCTCCTTAGGCAGACTACGAAAATATTGGGTCATAACCCAGATGGTGAACGGCATGGTGAAGATCAGATAAGTCAGCACCAACCCCTGCCGGGTATTAAACAGGTCCAGCGTTCTGAGCATCACAAACAGGCCGGAAAGAATCGCGATTTGGGGGAACATCGTCATCGTGAGGACCAGGTAAAGTACCGGCCCTTTGAACCGAAACGGAAGCCGTCCCAGTGCGTACGCACAAACGCTACCAAGACCCAGTGCGATCA
Source organism: Verrucomicrobiota bacterium (assembly GCA_019239825.1). Classification (GTDB taxonomy): domain Bacteria; phylum Verrucomicrobiota; class Verrucomicrobiia; order Chthoniobacterales; family JAFAMB01; genus JAFAVN01. Next base: position 20,991 of record JAFAZK010000279.1, read on the forward strand.
AAACGGTTGAGCCGGCTACGATTACTGAGTTGATCAAGCTCTGAACAAACCTCGGATCCTTGAACACTTCGACGTAGTGGTCCAGCGTTAGCTCATTCGGAATGAGCTTCGTTGAGAATAGTTCGTTGCTTGGCCGGAAAGATGAAAGCAGCGCCCAAAAAAACGGGAACAGGTTGAATACAATAATCGCGATTACAAGTACGTAAAACAAAATGCGCAAAACCCTAGACTTGCCATCGGCTTTCTTGGTGGCGCCTGCGGTGGTTGGGACCTCCAACCTGGCGGCAGTTTTAGTAGTGCTCATTCGAAGCTAGTCCGGCTGAAACGTGTGTATAGGACGACAAACAGCATGATCACAATGAGGATGATCACCGACGTGGCCGAGCCCACACCCGCATCTAGAAACGAGACCAGCTGTTGCTGGTTATAAACTGCCATCGTCGCAAGACCTCCCTTAGTTCCGACCATTACGTAAAAAATGTCGAACACCCGGAGCGCATCGAGCGTGCGAAAAATCAGTGCAACTAGCAGCGTCGGCGCTACCAGAGGCAAAGTGACAAATAAGAATTTCCTGACTGCCGTTGCGCCATCGATT
>JAFAZK010000093.1 GCA_019239825.1 Verrucomicrobiota bacterium
AAGGCTGTTTTTGCTAACTCCGGAACTCCGTTCGAAACGATCGAAGCGTTGTCAACGGCGCTGAACGTCTTGATCTGAACCGCTAAGGATCGTCTCGTCTCTTTGTACCAGCGAGGCTTACAGCTCGTTTAGACGTGGCCTGCCGCGAAAACGGTCTCGGGAGGCGCTCGCTGCGAACCCATAGAGCTGCCACCTTGTAAAGCGCCTCCCCTCCAGGCGTGCAGCTCTGGTTGAGGCAAGACCGGATCCGACGTAGCGGCCTAAGAACACTCTCGAGGAGCAGGACGAGAACGATTGGTGCGACCTCCCTTTTTCCCTTCACCCGCAAATCCTACCCGCAGCCGACGTGCGTACAATGTACATGAAACGATTGATCCTACTGGGCTGGCTCTGCTGGGCCGCCATGGCCTACGCTGGTCAGACAGTATTACAATTTAACATGACGAGCCAGGCGGGAGCGCCGGTAACGTATGTTTTCGCGCTGCCGGACAACTATGCCGCCGCTCAGCCGCCGGTCGAAGACTTACACGGAAAGCTTCAACATGAGGCGGGAGTCAACGCGTTGGCTTGGGCCAAGCAATTCTACGGCGCTCGAGATGTGTTTCTAACCGGTGTGGATCTTAAGGAGTCACCTGCACCTTATTTTCTAGCGAATTTCGATGGGCAAGTGAATGGCGTGCGTCAACACTTCTTTGCAGTGGTACTGGTCGACGGAACGTTGGTCCAACCCACTCAACTGGTTGCTGCGCAGTAGAGCCACATCGGTCCTTCTATTTGAGGCCGGCGGCAGCCATTATCCCTTGCGTGACCCTCTTCTGAAAGAGGATATAGGCGGCCGCCGTCGGGATCGATGCTAGAACGCCGGTGGCGCAGATTTTAGCGAAAGCGACCCCGTAAGCTGATTGGACTTGTGTCATTCCAACCGGAACCGTGAGCATCGGAGTCGAGTTGGTAACAATCAGCGGCCACAAGAAATTGTTCCACGTGCCGATGAAGATGATGATGCTCATCGCCCAGACAATGCTCCAGTTCACGGGCAGATAGATCTTAAAGAGAATCTTAAACTCGCTCGCCCCGTCGATCAGGGCAGCATCACGGAAATCGCGAGGTACTTCATCAAAGAACTGCTTAAAGACGATCACCGCCAATGGAGTGGCAACTTGCGGAGCAATTAAACCGGCAAAGGAGTTAACGAAATTTAGCTGCGTCATAAACATGAACAGCGGGACTGCCATGGTGGCGAAAGGCAGCATAAAACCCACGAGCAAGGAGGCGTAAAGGATCCGTTTCCCCCAAAACTCAAGCCGGGACAGCGCATACGCGCACATTAGAGAAAACAGAATGCACAAGAACGTCACACTGACCGAGGTAATGACGGTGTTCAGGTACCAGCGGAAGAACGGGCTATTCTGGATAATGTAGACAAAAGCGTCAAGGTTAGGTGGCCAAGGGAAAAGAATAGGCGGATTAACAATCGTATCCGTTTCGGCTTTCAACGAGGTGGCCCCCATCCAATAAACGGGAAATAGCCACGCGATCGCGAGGATCACTGTAAAGACAGTGCAAGCAATCCCTAAGATTGATGTTTTTCCGGTTTTCATCTGACCGATTTGAGGCGCAGCAGGCGCGCCTGAACAAGGGAGACTACTACAATGATCAGGACAAGAGCCATCGCCACCGCGGATGCATATCCTCCCCGCCCCTGTTGGAATGCTTCGCGATACATGTAAAGCAGCACCACCGTGGTTGCATTGGACGGACCACCGAAGGTCAGCAGATAGACCTGATCAAAGATTTTAAATTGAGCGATCAGCTGCAGAATCAAAACCAAGCTAGCCACAGGCCAGATCAAGGGACAGGTCACAAACAGAAACCGCTGGAAACCGTTGGCCCCATCGAGAGCTGCGGCTTCATAGTATTCGACCGGGATATTTTGGAGACCCGCGATGAAAAGCAGCATGTTGAACCCAACCGTCCACCAGATGGTAACCAAAGCCACGCCCGGCATAGCAAAACCAACATCTCCGAACCAAGCGGTGTTGGTACCGAGAAGATTGTTCACGATGCCGAAATTCGCATCTAACATCCAAAGCGCGATGCAGTTGGTCACAACGCTCACCGGCAGGACGAACGGCAAGAAAAAAGCCGACAAGATCGGCAAACGCAGTCGCTTCAACCGCAACACGAGCAGCGCTAAAAAGAACCCGACGGCGGTGTTAGGAACCACCGTTAGAACAACAAAATAGACGGTATGCCCAACCGCCACCCAAAATTCTTGGTCGAAAACGAGTTCGTGATAGTTAGCCAGTCCAATGAAATGACCCAGTCCGGCGATGTCGGAGTTCGTTAAACTCAGGTAAACGACCCGCACCGCCGGATAAATCAGAAACAATACATAGAACAACAAGAACGGCCCAACAAACGCGTACGCGACCCAAGAATTCCTGTTCCTCTTTTTCTGCGGGCCGTTCGGTTCAGCTGGCGGCATTGCGGGAAGAACCGGCTCTTATTAAGTTTGGGAACCGTAGTGCGCTAAATGACTGTGACAAGTGACGGTTACTATTGCTGCTTCTGGAATTTTTCCAGCTCGTCCGTAAACTGCTTCATGGACTGAGCGACGGGCGCTTGTCCGTTGACCGCTGGCACCAAGAAATTGCTAATAGGAACGAAGGTCGGTCCGCCAACACCGAAAATTGGAAGCGTTGGCTCGAACGCCATATCTTTGGCTGCCTGAGCGCTATATTCGTTGTTGGGTACCATCTGCTTAAAAGTGTCACTCTCTTGAACCGGCAGATAGGCAGGGATATGACCCCCGCTAGCCCAAGTCACTTGTTTGACCACAAAGGCGATAAACTTGAGCGCCGCTGCCACCTTTTCCGGAGTAGGCGGAGTTTTATCGTTGTTGGGAATTGCCAGTTGATGAGAATCAGCCCAGGTTTCTTGGTTATTGTACAGCTTGGGGAAAGCCATCACTCCGTAGTCGAAAGGCAACTTACCCGACTTTTTCAGATCCACGAGGGTGGGCACCTCCCAGTTACCATTGATCATGAAATCGGATCGTCCGGCTGTAAACAGAGCTACCATTGACGCGTAACCGACGTTTTTCGGAATCAAGCCTTCCTTGGACCAGTCCGCCATGTCCTGTAACGACTTAATTCCCTGAACGTTCACATCGTCAAAGCTGAGCTGGCCATTTTTAACGAAGTCCCCGCCCTGCTGCACGAAAAAGGTGTACCACATACGCCAAAGAGAGGCCGGATCCTGAGAGTAAATATTGGCGGAAACTGGGATCAAATGCGTCTTTTCCTTGGCTTCCGTTAGCATCTTGGTAAACGCCGCCAGACCATCGACACCGGTGGGCTTACCGTCCGCATCCAGCAAGCCTGCCTTACCAAGCGCCGTCTTATTGTAGTACAAGACGAGGGTATGCATATCCAGAGGGACACCAAACAGCTGATCGGTTCCTCCATAGGTCTTGCTAATTTCAAGAGATCTTTGAACCAATGAAGCCTGGAAATCAGACGCTTTAAGACCGGCTGCGGCTAGCTCTTCCGTAGTAAACGGCCGCAAATCTTTGGCCTTTATACCCGCCGGAAAATGGGACAGATGGTAGGTCATTACATCCGGGGTCTGACCGGCAACCACCCCGGTATGCACTTTGGTATAGAAAGGTTCGCCCCAGGTCAGAGTCGATTCAGTGACATGAATGTCGCTCTGGCTTTGGTTGAACGCTTCAACAATTTGCTTCATGCGGATTCCATCTCCGCCACCAAGGAAGTCCCAATAAGTGAGTTCCAGCGGAGCCGCTGGAGCATAAGCCCGAAGGCCTAAAACAACCGCGAAAACAAGGGTCAACTTTTTCATGCCAGGGGGAACACAGTATTATTTCGATATAGAAAGAAACGGAAGGCGGTTCAAGGGGTTTTGTAGTTGAGCGTCAATACATCCCACGACAAGGGCGGTATTCGAAGTGTGAAACTATCGTCACGCAAAGAAAAATCCTGATGGGCTTGGGGGACAACTGCGTCAGGATCAGCTGCCGTGTTTGTCTGTTGTAGATTGCTCCCGGTGATTCGTTGCCCATTCGCTTTTTCAAAAGCAGGGAACCCGCGGAGCACACCATCGACCTCGACTTCGCTGTCTGGGCTTCGATTCAAAAGGAAGAGGGATACTGTCTGCGACTCAGGACGGAAGACAGCACTGACCACCAGCTCAGGGGCTTCCCCAGCGGTCTTGGTAGTGACTTTCGGTCCCTCAATCCTTGTCTGCAGCACACTGCCGTGCGCTAGCTCCGCGACGAGTCTGAACGGGTGAAAGATTGTTTGCCGCCACGCCGGCCCGCCAGGTTCAGTTTTGATCGCACCGATCACATTCACTAGTTGTGCCAGACACGCGCATTTCACCCGATCCGCGTTGTTCAGCAAGGTGATAAGAGCGCCGCCGACCATCAGCGCATCCATCAGATCGTAAACCTCCTCGATTAACCGCGGCGCAATCGGCCATCCAGGTTGTTGATGGTCAGCTTCCGAACGCGCTTTGTACCAGACATTCCACTCGTCGAAGGAAAGCATCATTCGTTTTCCAGATCGCCGTTTTGCTGCGACCGCATCGCTAACCGCCGCTGCCTCCTTAATGAAGCGATCCATGATGTCGATATTGGCAAAGAACTCGGAGCTATCCTTGAGCGGGTTAGCAAAGTACATGTGCAACGATAAGAAATCGACATGGTCGAAGGTGTGCTCCATCACTTCGTATTCCCAGGCGCCGAAAGTCGGCATCGCTCGATGCGATGACCCGCAAGCCGCCAGTTGAAGCGAAGGGTCCACCCATTTCATAACCTTCGCTGCTTCCGTGGCAGCCCGGCCGTATTCGGCGGCAGTTTTTTGGCAGATCTGCCAGGGTCCGTCCATCTCGTTGCCCAGGCACCAGAACTTCACTCCATGCGGCCACTCATAGCCGTGGCTCTTGCGAAGCTCGCTAAGCCGAGTTCCACCGGGATGATTGCAATACTCGACCAACTCGCGAGCTTCGTCCGGACCTCGGGTCCCCAGATTCACGCCCAACATCGGTTCGATACCGGCTAAACGACACCAAGTGATAAACTCGTTAGTGCCAAACTGGTTGGTCTCGGTGCTGGCCCAAGCAAGATCAAGTCGAGAAGGCCTGGATTCGATTGGACCAACGCCATCTTCCCAATTATAGCCGGAGAGAAAGTTCCCTCCGGGATATCGCATGATAGTCGGACCCAACTCGCGCACGAGGTCCAGAACATCCAAACGGAACCCATGCTTGTCGGCGGTCGGGTGTCCCGGTTCGAAGATTCCCGTGTAGACGCAACGCCCCAGATGCTCAACGAACGCGCCAAACAGGCGGCGATCGATTTCGGAGATGGTAAAATCGGCGTCAAGAGCGATACGAGCTTTTTTCATGATTGTTGTTCAGGGGTTGGTGCGGGTCGCAAAAAGCACACGACGCAACAGCGAACGCGAACGTTCTCGAATCCCACACCGTAAATCAACCGTGGAGACTGACTTACCGCTTGCCATGAGAGGATTGCAAACGAGCACTTGCAATTTTTTTGTTCCGGGGAAGAGGCCGATCGCATGGGCGTTGAAAAACCCACCTGCATCCCTGGGCGTCGCGTCTATCCAAACGCCAGGTCTGCCACGATTCTTTGGCGCCGATAACGCGTGCGAGCTACAACGCGGAATGCGACGGTTTGGGTGTTGCCACCCTCCCTCGAGCACCGTTCACCAATCACCAATCACCAATCACTGATTACTGATTACTGATTACTGATTACTACGCACACTCTCTCTCCTGGCTCCTGGATTCCGGCTCCTGTATCCTTGCGATGACAATGAGCGACTTTTTCCAGCACGGTCTAATCAGCACGCTGCATCGCCTGAACCAGGCCGAGTCTGACGAGAATCAAACCCTCCAGGAGGCTGGACTCGGGCTTCTCTTGCCTTGTCATGCCCGTGATATCGATACCAACCCGCTGATCGACACGATAGCGACGCTCAACCAACTCAGCCTTTTCGATCACGCGATCATTTCGATAAATGGCTTCGCCTCGGTACACGACGCAATCGACTTCTGGTCGCAACTCCACACTCCCCATACCCTCCTTTGGAATGATGCGCCCACTTTCATTTCCTGGTTGCGAAACCACGATCTGCCGGCGGTTTCCGGAAAAGGATTAAATCTTTGGAGCGGCCTTGGATTTGCCGTGAGTGAGACCGAATTGCAAGCCTTGGTTATCCATGACTGCGACATCCAGAACTACACCGCGTCCTTACCGATCTCATTGGCCGTGCCGGTAGCCGAGTTAGAGTATGAGTTTTGTAAAGGTTTTTATAGCCGAGTACAGGAACAGCTTTACGGCCGGGCCACCCGGCTTTTCATGATCCCGCTGGTACGGGCTTTGGTTCGCACCCTCGGTCATCTACCGCTACTCGATTTTATCGATTCGTTTCGCTATCCGCTTGCGGGTGAGTGCGCGCTTTCGACGGGGGTCGCGGCGAGTTTGTCGGTGGAAAACGGTTGGGGCGTCGAAATCGGCTGGCTCTGCGAGGCCTACCGGTTAATTGACCCGGAGGAGATCTGCCAAGTGGATTTGGCCATGCGTTACCATCACCGGCATCAAAGCATCAATCCCGAGCGCCCGGCAGAGGGTCTGCTCGGAATGGTCACAGACATCGCCTTGTCCATTTTAACCCATCTGGAAAAGGAGGGCTGCCCGCTCGACTCGTCGACTTTGGCGGAAGTGGTCTCGGGGTACGAACAGACCGCAAATGACATCATCCGAAGGTACCGTGATGTTGCCGAGTTCAATAAACTGCCCTTTAATCGAGACGAAGAACGGCAAACAGCGCGGTTCTTTCAAGAAAGGCTTCGGTTTGTAGCCGAGGAATTCACTAACGGTATACGGATGCAGAGTTTGCCCCCCTGGGATCAACTGTTGCGTGAAGTCAGTTTTCCTGCAGGCGCTATCGTCCGCAGGAGCTAGGGAGCTCGCCCGAGGCTCGCTCCCAATAGTCGATAGCCAATAGCCGATAGCCGATAGCGCTCCATTCATTATTGGCTATTGGCTATCGGCTATTCGAAGCGAGCCTCAGGCGAGCTTCCTCGCTCCGGCCCTACATTTCCCGTTTGAGGGCCGAGCAAATCTGCCGTAGAAAACGAGACATGTTCACTGGCACCTACACCGCCATCGTTACTCCCTTTAAGAATGGTGCAATCGACGAGGGTGCATATCGAAAACTGATCGACTTTCAGATCCAGAACGGGGTCGATGGAATTGTGCCGGTTGGGTCGACCGGAGAAGCGGCAACCTTAGACCACGAAGAACATTTACAGGTGATTAAGATTGCCGTGGACCAAGCGGCCAAGCGCTGCAAAATCGTTGCCGGCACCGGATCAAACTCGACCGAGGAAGCAATTGATCTATCGGTCGGCGCGGCGGAGGTCGGAGTCGACGGGATTTTATTGGCCAGCCCTTATTACAACAAGCCGACCCAAGAAGGGATGTACCGACATTTCAAAGTCATTGCCGAAAAGGCCAACGTGCCGGTCATGCTTTACAATGTACCGAGTCGCACTGCGAGTGAGATCGCGGTCGAAACCTGTGTTCGCCTCGTGCGGGAATGCCCGAATGTGGTTTCGATTAAGGAAGCCGGTGGCAATTGCGACCGCGTATCCTTGTTGCGAAATGCGCTTCCGCCCAGTTTTACTATCCTTTCCGGGGACGACCCCTTAACGCTTCCGTTCATGGCCGTAGGAGCAGTTGGTGTGGTAAGTGTCGTCTCAAACATTATCCCGCGGCAAATTGCCGATATGGTGAAGGCGTTTTCCGCGAGCCGGCTGCAAGAGGCTCGAGATCTCCACCTCCGTTGGTACCCGATCTTCAAGGATCTTTTCATCGAGTCCAACCCGATCCCGGTAAAGGCGGCGCTTCATCTCATGGGAATGATCGAAAGCGAATATCGTTTACCGCTTTGCGAGCTGAATGAAGCAAATCTCAGTCGGCTTAAGAAGACGTTGACCGCTTGCAAGCTGATATGAGTCAGCCTTCGCAGGGCGACACGAGCGCGCATACTGAAGGGTCGCCGCCCGCGAAGCTCAGGCTCCTCGTCCACGGGTCCACCGGGCGACTTGGGAAAGTGATCGTTGAGGTCGCGCAGGGCCAACCAGATTTGGCGATCAAAGGCGCAACCCGACAAGACCCGGTCGACAAGTTGATTGGGTCAGCCGATGTCGTGGTCGACGTAACCGCTGCGGCCGGAACCATGGAGGTTGCGAGGCTCTGTTCCGAGAATCTGACACCGTTGGTTGTTGGCTCCACCGGCCACAATCAAGAACAAATCGAGGCGCTCCGCCTGGTTTCACAAAGGTGTCCTGTGCTCCTTGCTCCGAACTTCAGCCTTGGAGTTAATCTCCTTTTCTGGATGGCCGAAACTGCGGCAGCCAAGCTTAGCAAAGATTTCGATGTGGAAATTGTCGAGTTACACCACCGGCTAAAGAAAGATGCCCCCAGCGGCACGGCCAAGAGGCTGGCGGAACTAATCGCCGCAGCTCGCCAATTGACCTATGAGAAGAACACCCGACATGGACGTGAAGGCCTGGTTGGCGAGCGGCCAGCGGAAGAGATTGGGGTCCATGCCGTTCGAGGTGGCGATATCATCGGCGAACATACCGTCCTGTTTGCTGGCTTAGGCGAGCGCTTAGAATTGACTCACAAAGCGTCGAGTCGAGAGACCTTTGCTCGCGGAGCGATCCAAGCAGCCAGATGGATCGTTGGACGCAGTCCGGGTCTGTATGAGATGCGGGATGTACTGGGGCTGGAAAAGAGCTAGCACGAGAGCGGCGGGCATGGTAGGCCGAATGGACAGAGTGGACAAAAGTAGACGTAGTGAGTTCCTCCGGGAGACCGGGTTACCACTGCAGTCCCCAGGTCGACTAGGTCTACTCCGTCCAGGGTGTCCACTTCGTCACTAGCACCACAAGCCGTCACCGCACTCTTCTAGCTCCTAGATTCCAGCTCCTAGCTCCTTTCTTATGCGTTCCGGGATTGCCTTAGGCTCTAGTATCGGTGACCGATTAAGCAACCTCAGGACGGCTTACCGTGAGGTTGCGGATCTTAGCTCGGATCCGGCCGCGATTCGGTGCTCTTCGATTTATGAGACCAGCCCGGTGGACAGCGCTCCAGGGGCTCCCGCGTACTTGAATGCGGTCATGGAAATTGAGTTCCACAGGCCGGCGATCGCACTCTTGGATTCATTATTGAAGATCGAGCGGGCCCTTGGGCGGCCTTCGAAACGGCCTCGCAACGCGCCTCGTACGATTGATCTGGATCTGCTCTATGCCGGCAATTTGACGCTGAACAGCCCCGAAATCATCATCCCCCACCCGCGAATCACACAGAGACGATTTGTGCTCCAGCCGCTGGCAGATGTTGCACCCGAATTGGTTTTACCGGGGCAAACCCTTTCGATTCAGCATTTACTGATCGGTTTGAAAACCGAGGAAGAAGTGACGAAGATTCCCGAGGAGCTTGTGAATGAATAGGATTACGCCTGACATCGTCCGGAAAGCGAAAGGGCACGGGATCACTGCTTTGACCGCTTACGACTATCCGACCTCTCGTCTCCTTGATGAAGCCGGAATCGAGGTAGTCCTAGTCGGGGATTCCATGGGCATGGTGGTGCTAGGCTTACAGGATACGACCGGGGTCACCCTCGAAGACATCTTGCACCATTTGCGCGCCGTTTCTCGCGGGGTTCAGCGAGCGTTGTTAGTGGCGGATCTACCAATCGATACTTATCGAGGGCCAGAGGAAGCCGTTGCCAATGCGAAAAAGCTCATCTCGGCTGGCGCTCACGCTGTGAAGCTGGAAGGGGGTACCACACGAGTCGAACAGATCAAGGCGATAGCCGGCGCAGGCGTACCCGTCATGGGCCATATCGGGATGTTACCGCAGCGCGTTCGCGAAGAAGGCGGTTACAAAATCAAAGGCAAAACGCCTGCCGAGAGCCTGCAGCTAGTCGAAGACGCAAAAGCGGTTGAGGACGCCGGCGCGTTCGCCGTGGTTCTAGAATTAGTCGCTCCGAAGGTCGCCGACGAGATTACTCGCTCGATTCAAATTCCGACTATCGGTATTGGATCAGGCAAACATTGTGACGGCCAGATCTTAGTGTTCCACGATCTGGTCGGTTATTCGCCATGGTTTATCCCTAAGCATGTGCGCCCCGAAGCCACGGTAGGCGAAGCCATCAGCAAAGCAGCAGCAGCATTTATTGCCAGGGTGAAGGGAGCGAGCTCGCCTGAAGCTCGCCCGCATAGCCAATAGCCGATAGCCAAATAGCCAATCGGACATACCAGCGTTGATCAATCCATTTGGCTATTGTCTATCGGCTATTGGCTATGCGGGCGAGCTTCAGGCGAGCTCGCTCCCTACCCTTCGAGCACCTCTCCCATGGCGCGGAATTTCTGGTAGCGCTCTTCCAGCAAGAGTTTCTTTGATTTCTTACTTAGTTCGTCCAGCTGTTGGAGCACGGCAGTTTTCAAATTCCTTGCCGCTTTCTCATGGTCCAAATGCGCACCTCCAAGCGGTTCTTGAATAACCTGATCGATGATTTTGAACTCCTTCAAATCTCGGGCGGTTAGCTTGAGTGCTTCGGCAGCCTCCGGCGCATGGCTGCGGTGCCGCCAAAGGATTGCCGCGCACCCTTCCGGGCTGATCACCGAGTAATAAGCGTTCTCCAGCATCAAGACACGGTCGGCAACCCCGATCCCCAATGCGCCCCCGGAGCCTCCTTCCCCAATAACCACCGCGATGATTGGGACCGCGAACAGCATCATTTCCCGCAGATTCACCGCAATTGACTCGGAGATGTGACGTTCCTCTGCGCCGACACCGGGATACGCGCCGGGGGTGTCGATTAGAGCGACAATAGGCAGGCCGAATTTAGCGGCTAGCCGCATAACCCGAAGCGCCTTGCGGTAGCCCTCAGGATGGGCGCTACCAAAATTGCGGTGGATATTCTCCTTCGTGTCTCGGCCTTTTTGGTGGCTCACCACCGCGCAGCGGTAATTCCCCAAAGTGGCTAGGCCGCAGGGCATCGCATGATCGTCACCAAACAGTCGATCCCCATGCAACTCTGTGAAATCCGTGAAAGCCAGATTCAGATAATCCAAAGCAAACGGACGCTGCTCATGTCTGGCTACCAGCACCCGTTCCCAGGCCTTCAGATTTTCATAGATCTGTTTTCGGGTGGCTTCGATCTTGCGCTCCATCGCAGCGACCTCGTTCTCGAGGTCGACGCCCTGCAACTTCGAGTGCTTCTTCAGCTCCTCCAGCTGCCTTTCCAGGTCGACGATCGGTTTCTCAAAATCTAAAGGTCGAACTTTCATTTGCTAACCGTGACCGGCGTTTCTTTTGGCAAGAGAGCAAAAAGCTCCTCCATATCTTCCGGAGTCAGCTGAATGCCGAATCTCGGTTTCTGGACATTTGGTGTGTTAGGGGACGTCTCAGAATACAAGGTAATACCGCTTTGACTAAGCACGACCCAGCGACTGCTGCCGAGAAATTTCCTTTCCCCGAACGAGACTCTGGCATTTCCGGACCAGGCCTCCTTACCAATCACTTTCAATTGTCCCGGTTTCATATTCGGCGGCAGGTGAAAGTCCAGAGGCTTATACCACCGAAAAAACTGGCCGTGATTGAGGAGCTCAACCGACTCGGCCTGTAGGAAAATCTGCATGGTGAATTGTCCACTAGGAATGATAAATTTCATTCCGGGCTGGATCATCAACCCATCGAGGCCGTTCGCCTTGAAGATCAACTCCGGCGCGGCTTTCGTTTTAGACGATATTTTGGCGATGGAATCCCCTCGCACCACCACATACTCCTTCTTATCCGTTGAGGGCTGGGGCGAGAAAAAGTCCTGAATATTCATATCCCCGACGGTCTTTCTAGCCTCATCGGCCTTTTCGGATTTCGGGAAGCTTTGAAAAATCGAAATCAGCAGGCGCTTACCGTCCTCGATATTCCCTTTAGCGATCAATTGTTTTCCTTGTTCCAATAAGGCGATTCCAGGGTCAGGCGTTGGCGTAACCACTGCCTCGTTGCCCTTGGTCGGTGTTCTGGAGGATTTCTTTATAAAGAGTTCATAGGTCGCAAAAGCGCCACCGCCAAAGACTAACAAAGCCAAACCGGAAAGGACTCCGAGTTTCCAAAGAAAGCTCATTCAGTTGATCAGGCTACTCCTCCATGGCTCGTGCCCTGTCCGTGAAGTAGCATGGCTTTCGCCGCCGGTCAGTTGGCTGTTTTTCAAGGCGCGAGCGACGAGCATATCTGAACGCGGTACGTAAGGGGCGAGCAACGCGGAAAAACAGCCAACCGACCGCGGCCCGGAGGGTTGCGATGAAAATGGGCCGGCGGCCGCGTTGCTCGTCGGTCACGTATCGATCTAGATATGATCCGCTCCTCGCGCCTTGCTGAAGGCCCATTTTGATCGCAACGAAAGTCATGCTATCTCGCGGACAGGGCACTACAGCAAACCACGCCGCCGTAGATCAAACCAATTTATTCGCGCCGATTGTTCAACCAACTCTAACGTGAACTTTAATAGACAGATTTCCCAGCCCTCATCGACCCCTTGGATGATCGCACTGCCGCCTCGTTGGCCCTCTGGAACGTCCTGATTTACCCGATCCACGACCGCGGGCAAAGAATCATGAACGATATGCTCGGTAACACCTTCCTTCCGAATTTGAAATCCGTACTTCAGGAAGGCGGCATTCCTTGACTGCAAAAGCTGGGCGAATTGGTTGGCGGCCTCGCCAAAACCATCCAGAAGCAATTTCGCCATGTTCTCAGGAGTGACCAATTGCGGCCGATCCGCCTGAATCCGACCGGTGCGAACGCGGATCTCGTTTACGCTATCCATCAGCTCGGTTATCAAATAAAAATCGAAGCTGGTAGCGCCGAAGGTTTCGATCCGCCGGTCGGGCGAATGAATGACCTTGGTATTCTCTAGCGCGTATTGCAGATCGTCCCCGTTATACATAGGCGGAAAAGATCAGAACAGTAGCCGATTTCTCCCGGGGAACAAACTCTTCCCTTACGGCTATTCTTACAACTGCTTTAGGTCGGTGGGAAAATCGCCCCCATGCTTAAGGAACCCGGGCGTTGCATCGCCCAAGATTTGGAGGGGAGCCGCTTTTCAAGGTGGCAGCTCTATCGGTTTGTTAGCAGGCGGCTCCCGCGAGTGACGCAGCGCAATGTTTTGCCCATCGCGCCCATTCTGTGCGAAGCATACAACGGTCCATAAAACTGGCACACGTCGAGACGTTCCCGGGAGCCGCCTGCTGCCAGCCGATACAGCTACAATGCCACAAAGCGGCTCCCCTCCAGGGGGTGGCTTCTGAACTCCGCGGGCTTGCGAGCCGCGATGAGAGCAGATTCTGAGCAAGAAACTGCGAACTGGCCCCACGAAGAGGCCAGTAGAGTGAAGACCTAGGAACTACTTCGCTCGCTCTTCGATATAGCGGATAACGTCGCCGACAGTTTGGAGCTTTTCGGCATCTTCGTCCGGTACTTCGACGGAGAATTCTTCTTCGAAGGCCATTACGAGTTCTACCGTATCCAGCGAGTCAGCGCCGAGGTCCTCAATGAAAGAAGCGTTAGGAGTCACCTGTTCAGGATTCACGCCGAGCTGTTCGACGATGATCTCCTTCACTTTTTCTTCGATGGATTTCTCTGACATAAGTCGCGGTTTCTTCTCTTTTGGTTAAGACGTGGGGCTACGCTTAATAACGAAGCCCAAGGTTGGCAACTAAAATAATTGCACTAAATAGCAACTATTTTCTTCGAACCTAAGAAACGGCTCCAAAGGACGCTTTTTGTGTTGACCTATCTGCCGGATTCGCCACTCTAGACGCCTCTTTTATCGACTGCAATCGGCTCGCGAGTAGTTTACTTTTTACCCTGAACTTGTTACCTGTATCCCGACCATGGCCGATCCCCTCCCTTCGCTCGATCTCCGTTTAACGCCCGATTGGCTCAAGGAATCGGAATCTGTAAACCGTTACGCAGATTATGCGGACGAAGACCCCGATGGTCGTGGTAATCGGGGCCGCAGGGAGCGACGGGACGACCGGCCACGCCGGCCCAACCAGAATCGACAACGGCGAGATAGCAGTCCAGGGCGACGCGACGCCTCCGGTCCAAGTCGGTCCGGCCCGCAACAGCGCCCCGCCCGGCCACACGGACCAGCCAGCCGCGACACAGGCCCCAGCTCACATCGGGAGAGAGTTACCGACGCACCCCGCCGGGACAGAGAAGACCCGGTTCAGGACCAAGTCGAACCGGCAGCCGTCCAGGTGGATTTTCTGCCCGAGGAACGTGCTTTTTCGAAAGTTATCCAACAGATCAAGCAGGGACATGCCGCTTATCCTTTATTTGGTTTAGCCAGGATGTTCCTTGAGCGACCGGAACGCCACCGGGTCCGGATCCGTTCGCTGAATGATAGTGTGATGCTTTACCAGCTCGGCGACGACGGTCCAATAGCGATGGAGATAGCCGCTCTGGAACGAATCGCTTTCGGTGAGAAGAAGGATGACTTTTATACAAGTGAAATCGTCGAGAAGGAGCCTATTAAAGGGAATTTCACTTCCGTAGCGCGCTGCGGTCTTTCCGGACGGCTACTCGGGCCAACCAATTATCACACTTTTCAGAAGGTAATCCGTTCTTTGTACGAGCAACGATTTAGCCGGCGGATGAGTTTTGAGGAATACCGTCGCAGTATCGAGATTACCAGCGATCCGGAACTGGTTAATCAGTGGAAAGAGGAAGCACGCAAGGTTGTTACCTATACGACCAAGGATGAAGAGAATCCTGCGGCTTTCGAAAGCGTTGCGGCAATGGAACAGCATTTCCGGGCCAATCATCTCGAGCAGTTGATCAAGCATTGTTTAGCCGCCGAGGTATCGGGAGACGTCGCCCGTCACCTGCCAGACCGCTCAATCATTGCCGCCATTCGCAGAGCCCGCGAACGGGAAAATCGGTTTCCAGCCCAGATGGCAGGAGCGCTTCGGCACGGTTTGAATCAGGCCGGCTTACATGTGTTCAAACACAAGAAACGCATTCTCTATATCTCGACGATCCGGCCTCAACTATTCGATCCGAACCAGGCCAAAGTGTCGGCCGGTCTGGAAGCGATACTGGCGAGCCTGCGATCTTACCCCAGAATTACTCGGAAACAGTTGGCTGAGAAGGTCCTGAAACGGCTACTGGGCGAGAAAAGCGCCGACGAGACCTCTCCTGAATATTTACAAGCAAAGAATAGTCTGCCGACAGATCTGCTGTGGTTAGCTAAAGCAGGTCACGTGATCGAGTTTGCTGATGGCACCCTGGACCTGCCTTTACCGCCAAAGGCGGTCGAGAAACCCGGCGCAACCGAAGATTCCGGTGCTCAAGACGAAGGCGCCTCTGAGGAGCAAGCCGAAACCGAAAGTGCTGTGGATGTCTCTGTTACCGAAGAAGCGCCTCAGGAAGTTGAGGCAGCATCGGAGGAGCCCATCGAGCATCCCGGTGTCGACGAGCAGCGACCATTTGTTGAAGAACATGCGCCCGTGCAAGAAAACGTAGGCGTTCAAGAACACGCATCCGTTCAAGAACACACACCCGTTCAGGAGCACACACCCACCCACCACCAGGGCGCCACGGACGAGGAGGTTTCCGGTGAGCAGCACGCTCCCATCGAAGAACACGCTCCGGTTGCGGAGCACGAGGTTCAGCCGGCTGAAAGTGTTGCAACTGAAACTCCATCAGTTCCAGTACAAGAAGCAGGCTCGCATGAACAGGCTGAGGCTCAGCTCGAACCAACCGAAGTGAGGCACACTCAGACTTCAGCCGCTCCTGAGCCTCACGAAAGCGCCCCGGCCGAGCCGACGGCAATCACCGACGGCCACGAGAAAAGCCCTACTACCGAAGAGCAGTGGGCAACGGCTGGTAAGTGAGAAGCCTGCCCTGAGCACCTCGACAAGCTCAATGCAGGCAAGCATCGAGCGCCTCAGTCCACTTTGGTCGGGCGAGGCTCCCAAAAGACCTGCGAACGATACCAGGGCTCACCGTGTTTCGACGCCAAAACAACAAAGTTAAGCCGATAATCGTGCCGAGCCGTTCTCAGGAGGTATTACCATCCACGGCGTAAATCCGCTACATACCACGGCGACGGGATCGGACATTGAACGGAGAACTTTGAACTTGGAACCTATAACCGCTACGGTAGGGAATGCGCATTGTCCGGTACCTGGCCCAGGATGGAAACATTCGGCACGCGGCAGAACAGAAGAACGGCACCTGTCTCGACCTTCTCGGTGACCTGTTTCACGGTTTCGAAGTAACGGACCGGGAAGCAAAGATGGTAAAGTTGCTCGCCCCGGTCGAACCGCGGGTCATTCTCTGCATTGGGCTCAACTATCGAGGGCACGCCAAGGAACAAAGCGTTCAGCTTCCTGAACGTCCGATGCTCTTCATCAAGGCGCCCAACAGTCTATCTAATCCGGGCGATCCAATCGCTATTCCAACCCATCTCCCCAGCACTGAGGTGGACTATGAAGGCGAGTTAGCCGTCGTAATCGCCCGCGATTGTAAAAACGTCAGCAAAGCTAACGCTCTCGATTTTGTTCTTGGCTATACCATCGCCAATGATGTGTCAGCCAGAGATTGGCAGAAGCGTCTCGGCGGAGGCCAATTTTGCCGGGGAAAGAGCTTCGATACCTTCGCCCCCATGGGCCCGGCCCTGGTCACCAAAGACGAAATTCCGAATCCGGGCGAGCTGCATCTCCAGACTCGGGTGAACGGAGAAAAACGCCAGGATACAAGTACTAGCGATCTGATTTTTGATGTACCCACTTTGATTGAGTTCTTGAGTGGCTCCACCACACTATTAGCGGGATCGGTTATCCTGACCGGCACGCCCAGCGGCGTGGGTACCTACCTGAATCCACCTAAATACCTGAAAGCGGGCGATGTCATTGAAGTCGAGATCGAGAAGATAGGAGTATTAAGCAATCCCGTGATGGTCGAGGACAAGTATGCTTAGCGAATCGTGCTCGTCCTCGTGCTCGTGCTCGAACACCAAGCGTTCGGTACCGAGCTTAGAGTCAGGTCAGGCAAGTCGATTTGAACCAAGGGCCAAACACCACCCCATCGCCGAGCAGGAGGACGAGCAGGAGCACGAGCACGAAAATCACTTCTCACCTCTCAGGTCTCACCTCTCACCTCTCACTCCCTAGTAATGTCGTTCCAACTTTCTTCCGAATATTCGCTGAAAGGCGATCAAGAGGCCGCAGTCGAACAACTGGTTCGTTCGGTCGAGGCTGGCAACCGTCATCAAACCCTTTTAGGGGTTACAGGCTCCGGCAAGACCTTCACTGCGGCAAACGTGGTGGCGGCCTTAGATAGACCGACCCTGGTGATCTCTCACAACAAAACGTTAGCGGCCCAGCTCTATAGCGAGTTCAAACAGTTCTTCCCTAAGAACGCGGTCGAATACTTCGTCAGCTATTTCGACTACTACCAGCCCGAAGCGTACATCCCGAGGACCGATACTTACATCGAAAAAGACTCATCTATCAATGAAGAGATCGAGCGACTGCGTTTGTCCGCCACTAGCTCTCTTCTCTCTCGGCGGGATGTGATCGTAGTGGCCAGCGTCTCCTGTATTTACGGCTTGGGCTCGCCTGAGGATTACGCGAATATGGTGTGCAACGTGTTTAAGGGTCAGGCGTTGTCTCGGGAGCTCTTCCTAGCAAAGCTCGTCGACATGCTGTACGAACGGAACGATATCGCGTTAACTCGAGGCAAGTTCCGCGTGCGGGGCGACGTGGTCGAAGTCCATCCGGCTACAGCTGATGAGGAGGCGATCCGGGTCGAATTTTTCGGCGATGAAATCGATTTGGTTACCTGTTTCGATCCGTTGACCGGCTCAACGATTGAAACCCTCGATCGTTTCACCTTTTTCCCGGCCAAGCAATTCGTTACGCCCTACGAAAAGATGCGCCGGGCATTGACCGCCATCCGGACAGAACTCGACGAACGTATCGTTTGGTTTGAGGCCAACCACAAATTGCTTGAGGCCCAACGTATCAAGATGCGAACTGAGTTCGACCTGGAAATGCTGCAGGAAATGGGATTTTGCAGCGGCATCGAGAATTACTCCCGGCATTTGAGCGGGCGCGAGCCCGGATCGCGTCCTTATACGCTCCTCGATTTTTTCCCGAAAGACTTTTTCCTGATTGTTGACGAGTCGCACGCCACTATTCCGCAGATCGGCGGGATGTATGAGGGTGACCGATCCCGCAAAACGACTCTCGTCGAATATGGTTTTCGTTTGCCCAGCGCACTGGATAACCGGCCCCTGAATTTTCCAGAATTCATGGAAATGACCAACCAGGTTCTCTACATCAGTGCGACCCCAGCGGATTTCGAGGTCCAAAATAGTGTGGTGGGCAACGCATCTTACATCCCGCATGCGCGCGACCGCATTGGACAGGAAGAGACCGAGCCTGTCCTGTTACCCATGTTGACCGGTCGCGCTGCTGGTCAGCTTGATGTCCATACCCCAGGCTCACGTTTGGTCGTACAACAGATTATCCGTCCCACCGGTTTGTTGGATCCTCGCATCACGATTCGCCCATTGAAGAATCAAATCGATGAAACCATCGAACTTTGCCGGGGCCGCTCCGAGATAGGCGAGCGGGTGCTAATCACGACCCTGACCAAACGAACGGCCGAAGATTTGACGGACTATTTGAGAGACGTAGGTCTTAAGGTTCGATATCTGCATAGCGAGATTGATGCGATAGAGCGCGTAGAAATTCTTCGATCGCTGCGGGCCGGCGATTTCGACATTCTGGTGGGGATCAACCTCCTCCGAGAGGGCCTGGATCTACCGGAGGTCAGCCTGGTTTGCATCCTTGATGCTGACAAAGAAGGCTTTCTCCGGAGCCAGA
>JAFAZK010000138.1 GCA_019239825.1 Verrucomicrobiota bacterium
GCCAGTTTGATTGCGAACAAGTTCGGTGAAGCGGAAGACTTACAGGTGAGCGCGCTTTTGTACGCAGCCTTTGCTCTGATGCTGTTTACCCTGTTGGTCAACGTCGTGGGCGAGCTCGTGCTACGCCGGGCCCAAAAATCAATCAGCGGGCTACGCTAACCTTATGTCGACCGCCGTTTTCAAGCAGAACCTGGCCCCAGAACTGAAGGCGCAGACTGTCAGAGACCGGTTGCGCTTGGGCCGAAACTTCTTTTGGACGGCGATCTGTGTCGGGTCTTCCTTCCTGACGCTTATCCCATTGTTTTCGATCATATTTCTAGTGGTCAGCAACGGGATTGGATTGTTGACGCCGAGTGTGTTCTTCGAGCTGCCGCCGGCGCCCGGACAGGAAGGTGGCGGTTTAGGGAACGCGATTCAGGGTACGGCGCTGATGGTCGGGCTTGCGATTCTGATCGCAGCGCCGCTTGGCATTCTGTCCGCCATTTATATTTCGGAATATGACAAGCGCTCGATGCTGGCAGGAGCCGTCAGATTCATTGCCAAGCTCTTGACCGGAATCCCGTCGATCATTTGTGGTATGTTCGCGTTTGCGACCATCGTCGTCAGCACGCATACAAAATCATCGATAGCCGGTGGCGTGGCGCTGGCGGTTTTAGCTCTCCCGACGATCCTGTTAACGGCTGAGCAAGCTCTCCTTGGGGTACCGCACGCTTTGCGTGAGGCCTCTTATGGGATGGGGGCAACGAAGTTTCAAACCATCTTTCGCGTGGTTTTACCCGAGGCCGTCCCAGCGATCATGACCGGATTAATGTTGGCAGTGGCTCGCGCTGCGGGTGAAACGGCGCCGGTTCTGTTTACGGCAACTTCCAGCGCCTACTGGTTATCGTCGCTTATGGAGCCAACCCAATCGTTGGCAGAGCTCATTTATCGATTTGGCAAGTATCCGTACCCTCATCTGATCCAGCTGGCATGGACCGCTTCACTGGTGCTGGTCGTCCTCGTGACTCTAACAAACGTGACTGCGCAGTTGGTGTTCGGGAAGAGGAAACGGCGGTAGGAAGAGCGCATCGGCGACGGGGCGAAGGCACGAATGGAGGGGTGCTGCTTTGGAGCGTGCCGAAAGACCACGCATATTTTTTCGAAGCGTCGGCATGGCCTGAACGTCTGCAAAACAGGCGGCTCCCGCGAATTACCCAGCGCGATCCTTGTCCCAGCGTGATTCAGTACAGGCTATAGAAATGCGATACGTCGAGACGTTCCCGGGAGCCGCCTGCTGCTTTACTTTTATGACAAATTACGTCATGAGGGGAATCGCGCGAGCTCGACGATCCACGCTCCAAAGCGGCTCCCTCCAGTCGTCGTCCACCTACTTCGAGTAGCCTACTGGCGACTTTCCGCTTGGGGCCATCTCAGGCGATGGCTTGGGGCCGCCCCAGAGGAACGTGATAGCCGCACTAACGATGTCGATGCTGCTGCTGAACTTCCCTCTAAGGTTATGCCCGGTGCTGTCAGTGAAATCGACCGTCGAGTCCGGCACAAAAAGGTGGGCATAGCCGACATCGAAGGCGACAAAGGAGCACGGTTGCCAACGGAGCCCGGCAGAAAGGAAATACCGATTGTTGTCCGGGATTCGAGGACTTCTAGACTGAGCGTTTTGGATCGGGGTTTCGTCGTAAGCGAAACCGCCTCGGAAGGTGAGTTGCTTTAGAGCATACCATTCAAAACCAACTGAATAACGGACCGAATCATCATAATTGAGATTCAAGACGTTCGACGGCGTAGAGGGATTGTTGAACGTGATGTCGACCTGCTGCAACCGGTTCCAGCGAGTCCACTCGATGTCCCCCATTAGCGCAAACTTCTCGAGAAAGCGTTGATAGAGGCTGAAGTGATAGATGGCCGGAAGATCCACGCCGGCGCTGGCGCTTTGATTAAAGAAAACATCCTGCAGCGCGCCGGGGAACGGGAATTGGACCGGCGCCCCGATTGCCGTCAGACCCGGCACCCCGCGAAATTGGCCGGTCCCAGTTATGGTATGGTCAATAGCGGACCGATAGCTAAATCCGAATCTGCCGTCCTGCAGGAACGACACTTCGTTGCCTTTGAGATATTCGAAGATAAAGCCGATGGTGAACCCGACACTCCAATCATCACCTTGGACCTCGGCGACACCGTCGCGTCCTTGGGGTACAAAACCGGCCGCGGAATAAGCTCGTTCCGTCGCCGCTACTACTCCGGGGATCGCAGCAACCGGCACCCCTGAGGCAGCGAGTCGAGCCGGCAACGCTGCGTAGAAAGGAGCCAACGTTTCCGCTCCGATCTCGCCGAAGTCAATCGCCTGGGTAAGACGCGCAGAAGCATATTGAACGTCCAGTCCGGCTCCGATGGAGATTCGATCCAGGAACCGATAAGCGATGCTCGGCTGAATATCGAAAGTTTGCAGTTTAGTCCTCAGCGCCGCATAACGGCCAACCCAGTTGGGTGCATAGTCAGTTTCGAGGCCGAAGGGGACCGACAGTCCGATCCCGATGCTCAAGTCGCCGTAAACGGGGCTGCGGAACAACGGTTGAGAAAGATAGGCATTAGGAATCACATGATCCACTCCCCCGTTACCCCCATTTCCTCCGGTGAGCGGCTCATTGTTGAACGGAGTTCCGGGCGCAACTAAGCGGGACCCCTGATTCTGGAAGTTGGCGTTTGGGCTTATAAATTGCCCACCGATTTGCAACTCGCCATGGTCGAGCAACGCAAGTCCGGCTGGATTAAAAAAGATGGTTGAGGCATCCTCGGCTTGAGCGGCGCCGCCGGCGTAAGCACTACCTAAGCTTGAAACGCTTTGTTCGTTTAAGCCAAAGCTGCCAGCCCGGCCTGTCGATGCGGTACCAATCAGGAACGTAACAAGACTAATTACAGTTGAGAACGACGTCCGCCATCCTGGAACAAATTTCATAGGGGGGATACAAAACGAGGTGTTGTTTGGGGGGAAGAAATAACCACAACAGCAAAAAATTATGCACCTTTCGTGACGGCAGTTACAAGCCAATTCTGTTAAACGGCGGCAAATATGCTTGCAAAGTCTGCCTTCAGAATGACATTGGATTTAGCGGGACGGGGGTGCCGGAAGGCACCGCAAGATTAGTTTAGAAAGCGCGCTTAGGTTACCGGTAAGGCGCTTAAGCTGTTGGAAATAAGAGTTGTACAGGTTGTCTCAGTTTATGATTCATAGCCGAACCGCTGCCTCCCGGGTCTTACATGAGTAGTCCGTTATCGACCACTCCCACTCGCGTTTTTGACCTGTTAGCGTATCAACAGGCACATTTTCCAAAGACCGATTCGCTGGCTTACAAAGTAAACGGCACGTGGGTCAAATTTAGCACGGCCGAGGTGCTTTCCATTGTTGAGCAACTGGCTTGCGGACTACACCTGACCGGTATTCGGGCTGGGGACAAAATCATTAACGTCACCGATAACAATCGCCCCGAGTGGAACTTCGTCGATCTCGCCATCATGACTCTCGGCGGCGTTCATGTTCCGATCTACCCCAACGCTTCAGCCGATGATTATCGATTTATTTTAGCCGATGCTCACCCCCACCTCGTTTTCGTTTCCAATCAACGTTTGTTAGAGCGAATTCGTCCGTTAGCGGCTGAGGTTTCGGAGATCCGCAACATCTACACCTACGATGAGATAGCGGGTGTAGATTCCTGGAAGAAGCTCGCTGAGGCTGGAAAAGCGGCGCTGCTCGATGGCGGGGTACGGGAAAAGTTAGCGGAAGCGCGGGCCGCCGTTAAACCGGAAGACTTGGCCACTCTGATTTACACTTCCGGCACCACCGGCCAACCAAAAGGGGTCATGCTTTCGCACGCCAATCTAGTGAGCAATGCGCTAGCAGCGGCCGAGATTCTACGGCCATGCGGCCATGAGCGTGCGCTTTCTTTCCTGCCGTTGTGCCACATTTACGAGCGAACCGTAGTCAACATGTACGCCTATGTTGGTACCTCGATCTACTACGCAGAAAACCTGGACTCTGTCGGGCAAAATCTAAGGGAAGTTCGACCCGATACGTTCACCACTGTCCCTAGGCTACTGGAAAAGATTTACGAAAGGATTCTCGCTCGCGGCGAAGAGTTAACTGGTCTGAAACGGAGAATCTTTTTTTGGGCCGTTAATCTCGGGTTGAACTTTGATCCGGACAGTCCTTGCCCATGGTTCAAACGCCTACAATTGGCGGTCGCAGATTTACTAGTTTTCCGGAAGTGGCGAGAGGCAGTCGGGGGAAGAATCAGTGGTATTATTTCAGGGTCCGCCGCCCTCCAACCGCGGTTGGCGCGCGTGTTCTGGGCGGCTGGGATTACGGTTTGGGAAGGCTACGGACCGACAGAAGCAGCGCCGGTAATCTCGGTCAATCGTCCTAAAACCAAGTTGCACAAGCTGGGAACGGTTGGACCCGTGATTCCGGGCGGCGAAGTCAAGATCGCTGAGGACGGCGAAATTCTCTATCGGGGTCCGAACGTGATGATGGGTTACTATAAACGTCCGGACTTGACCAAGGAAACGATCGATTCTGAAGGGTGGCTGCACACCGGTGACGTGGGAGAGATGGATGGCCCTTTCCTTAAAATCACTGACCGGAAGAAAGAGATCTTTAAGACTTCGGGAGGAAAATACGTTGCTCCTCAACAGGTGGAGAATCAGCTGAAAGCATCGCGTTTTATCGCTCAGTGTATAGTGGTGGGTGAGAATCACAAATTCCCAGCGGCCTTGATCGTTCCGCAGTTTGAAGCGGTGCGGTCCTGGCTAGCCGCAGAAGGCGAATCGATCGAGGCTGTTAGCGAAATGTGCAAGCATCCGAAAGTGATCAAGCTGATCCAGAGCGAAGTTGATCAAAGTAATTCGCTTTTTGGCCGTTACAGTCAGGTTAAGAAATTTGCTCTCTTGGATGAGGAATGGACCATTGCCAGCGGAGAACTAACTCCGACGTTAAAACTGAAGCGCAAACAAATCTTGAAGAAACACGCCAGTGAGATTGCGGCTTTGTACGAGAAAGAGGAGCTGGCCGCCAGTGCGTACCAGGGATGAGGTTACTTTTGCACGCTCACCGGGGACAAAGATCTGGAATAGTAATCAGTAACCAGTGAGTCAGTAATCAGTACTTTGACATGAAACGGTTCTGGAAAAAGCAATTCTTAATTGGGGGTTCCGGGACCGTACGAGGAGAATGCTGTTAAACAACTGATTACTGAGTCACTGATTACTGACTACTGAATTATGAAGGAAGCAATTTATATCGTTGACGGAATCCGCACCCCCTTCGCGAAGGCGGGTACTATTTTGGCGGACACCACGGCGATGGACCTGGGTAAGACCGCCGTTAGCCTGCTGTTAGCGAAGACGGGCCTCGCTCCTGAGAAAATCGAGGAAGTCATCTTGGGTTGTGTGGGCCAACCAGCGGAAGCCCCTAACATCGCGCGGGTCATCGCCCTGCGCGCCGGAGTTCCAGAAAACGTGCCGGCGGTTACTGTCCATCGGAACTGCGCCTCCGGTTTCGAAGCTGTGACGCAAGCCGCCGAGAAAATGATCGCGGGCCGAGGCGATGTCTTTCTGGTGGGAGGGGCGGAAAGTATGTCGCAGATGCCCTTGCTCTACTCCTATGAAACCGCCAAGAAATTTGGCGCGTTTGCCCGGGCAAAAGACGTCGCCCACAAGTTTCAAGCGGCCTCCCAGTTTCGTTTTAGCGACCTCAAGCCGGAGGTTGCGTTACAACTAGGTCTTTCCGATCCAGTTTGCGGCCTCAGTATGGGCGAAACCGCAGAGAATGTGAGTCGTGATTTCAATATTTCGCGCGAAGAACAGGACAGTTTTGCCATGCGTTCACATCATCGCGCCGTTGCCGGCCGAGCGAATCTGGACGCCGAGATCACGCCGGTCTATCTGCCCAAATCCAAGAACGGTAAAGTCTACCTGCAACAAGACAATGGGCCTAGAGAAAACCAAACGATGGAGGCTCTGGCGAAGCTTAAGCCGGTCTTTGAACGGAACACCGGAACGGTGACGGCAGGTAACTCGTCTCAAATCACGGATGGTGCGGTTGCACTTCTTTTGATGACCGAGAAAGGCTTGAAGGAATCCGGTTTAACGCCGTTAGGCCGGCTGCTTGGATATGACTATGTGGGGCTCGATCCTGCCAGAATGGGCCTAGGACCGGTCTACGCAATTCACCGGGTGGAGCAACGAGCCGGCTTAGGTTTGCGGGATGCCTCCATCATCGAAATCAACGAGGCTTTTGCAGCCCAAGTGCTGGCCTGCCAAAAAGCGTCTGTCTCGGCGGAATATTGCAAGAAGAATCTCGGAAGAGATTCGGCTCTGGGAGAGATCCCGGATGAGATTTTGAACGTCAACGGGGGAGCAATCGCACTGGGCCACCCGGTCGGTGTCACTGGGTCTCGCTTAGTGCTCACAGCACTAAAGGAACTCCACCGCAGGCAGGCCGACAAAGCGCTGGTAGCTCTTTGCGTTGGAGGCGGCCAAGGAGGGGCGCTTTGGCTGAGTCGAAATTGATATCGCCACAAAAATTGATATCTCCGTAAAGCAACGGAAGGAAACGAACGTGGATCGAACCATCACATGCGAAATTCGCGGACAAGGAGTCGCTTTTTTTACTTTCGATCGCCCCGGATCGGCAGCCAATATTTTCGATCAGGCGACCTTCGAACAGCTGAATGGTTTGCTGGATCAAGTTGAGAACGACTCTTCCGTCCGGGGTCTGGTTATTGTTAGTGCTAAACCAAAAATCTTCATTGCGGGAGCCGATCTCACGGGATTCTCCAAGGACCCGAGCCCGGAGGACCTGGCTAAGATAATCGATCTAGGGCAACGCACTTTTGATCGAATCGCTAATTTGAAATTCCCGACGGTCGCAGCGATCCACGGGGTGGCGCTCGGCGGCGGTCTGGAAATTGCGCTGGCTTGCGACTACCGAATCGCTTCGCTTGATTCGGCCACCAAAGTAGGGCTACCGGAAACAACTCTTGGTATCATCCCCGCTTGGGGAGGTTGCACGCGTCTTCCTCGTTTAGTGGGCTTGCCAGTCGCTTTGGAAGTGATCCTTTCCGGGAAACAGATTCCCGCCCGGCAAGCACAAAAACTTGGTTTGGTCGACGATTCGACTTACCGGGAACGCTTGGAAGCTCTGGCTACGAAAAAGATTGTTGATAGCCAGGGACGCAAGCGAGTGATCAGGACTCACTTTTCCCACATCTCACCGCTCGCGACGATCATCGCGGACCGGGCGAAAAAGAAAACGATAGAAAAGACACGCGGTCATTACCCTGCTCCTTTGAAAGCCCTGGAAGTCGTCGTGAGCGGACTCAAGAGCTCGACGGCGGCTTCCCTGGAGAACGAAAAGAAAGCTTTCATCGAACTCACAAAGGGTGAGGTCGCCCAGAACCTGATTCGAGTTTTCTTCCTGCAGGAACGCGCCAAAAAGCTGACGATTGGCGACTTGAAGCCGGTGGTTAAACCGAAGCGAGTTCTCGTGGTGGGCGCAGGGCTGATGGGTTCGGGAATCGCTCAGTGGTTGAGCGCGCGCGGACTCAACGTGGTTTTGAAGGATATCGGTCCCGAGCCTCTCGGGAAAGGTCTGCAGTCCATCGACCGAGTTTATCGTGACGCCGTCAAACGAAGAATTCTAAGCGAGGTCGATGCGCGCGCCGGGTTTGATCGAATTTTGCCGATCTACGAAGACGTGCCGTTAACGAACGTCGACTTCGCCATTGAAGCCGCCGTCGAAAAGCTCGATTTGAAGAAACAGGTTTTTTCCCAGCTCGAGCCGAAGATCCCGAACACTTTATTGATCGCGTCGAACACATCCGGGCTTTCGATTGATGCGATTTCGGAGGGATTGGCTCATCCAGAGAAAATCGTTGGCGTCCACTTTTTCAATCCGGTTCATCGCATGCAGTTAGTCGAGGTCGTTCGCGGTTCACACACCAGTGAAGCGGTTTTGGCAATGGCCATTCAGTTTGTCAAATCGATCGGGAAATTGCCGGTATTGGTTAGGGATAGTCCCGGTTTTTTGGTGAACCGGATATTGCTACCGTATCTGGTTGAGGCGATCAGAATTTTTGCCGAGGGACACAGCGTTGAAGCGATCGACCGGGCAATATTGGGGTTCGGGATGCCGATGGGCCCTCTGCGCCTCAATGATGAGGTCGGTCTCGACGTGTCGCAGCATGTGGGTAGTGATTTAGCGGCGCGCGTTTCGCATCTTCCACCGCTCAATGATGTGTTGTCTCGAATGATCCAGAAGGGCTGGCTCGGAAGAAAATCTGGAGCCGGCTTTTACGTTTATCGAGATCAATCAGAAACACCCAATCCGGAGCTGAAGGAGTTCCAGCCATCGATCGAACCGACCGACGCCGACCAAATCACTGACCGATTGATTTTTATCATGGTCAATGAAGCAGCCCGGGTATTGGAAGAACAGGTGGTAACCGACCCGGCTGATGTAGACTTCGGCATGATCATGGGCACCGGCTGGGCGCCATTCCGCGGAGGTCCTCTAAAGTACGCAGACAGTGTCGGGATCTCCACTGTCGTCAGCCGGCTGAATCACTTGGCGGAAAAATTCGGAGAACATTTTAAGCCGTGCGCTCTTCTCGATGAGATGGTCAATCGCGGGGTCACGTTTTTCGATGCAAAGCGATAAACGGACGTTTGACTGCAGTTATCCGCCCATTGAACGACCGTTCACCGGGTTCGAACCCGCTGCTCTACAGGCCTATCTCGATGGGGAACTCGTCGAGACCCGCAACTTGGTAAAGAGCATTGTTACCCGGCCAGAGTTCCGCCATTTTGAAGGCCACGACCGGCACGAGTACCGAAGACAGGTCCTCGTCTGGCTACGAACGATTTCGGATGCCGGTTTGGGTCGATGGTTTTTGCCTCCAGAGCTCGGCGGCCAGGCCAACTTAAGACAATTGCTGGCCGTGTGTGAGGTCCTCAGCTTCCATGACGGGAGCCTCCTGATCAAACTTGGAGTGCAATTTGGGCTCTTCGGAGGAAGCATTCAGCAATTGGGGACCGAATATCATCATCGAAAGTATTTACCTAAAGCGGCTGCATGTCAGTTGCTTGGCGGCTTCGCGATGACCGAGATCGGTCACGGCTCGAACGTGCAAGCTCTCGAGACAACCGCGGTTTATGATTCCGAGCATCGGGACTTCATCATCAACAGTCCATCGTACAGTTCAGGGAAGACTTTTATCGGCAATGCGGCGGTTGACGGCCGATTCATGGTTGTGTTTGCGCAGTTGCACGTTGGGGCTGACCATCATGGAGTACACGCTTTCGTAGTTCCGATTCGGGATGAAAATGGCCAGCCGCTGCCTGGCGTTAAAATCGAAGACAATGGGCTCAAACTCGGTCTGAACGGCGTCGACAACGGTCGTATCTGGTTCCAGAACATCCGGCTGCCTAAGACCGAGCTATTGAATCGGTTCGCCGAAGTCACGGATGACGGCCGATACCGGAGTGAGATCAAGAGCAACAATAGCCGTTTCTTCACCATGATCGGTACGTTAGTGAACGGTCGCATCACCATGGCGCTGGCCGCGAACGGTATGGCGAAATCGGCGCTTACTATCGCGATTCGATACGCAGCGCGTAGGCGACAATTTGGAACCGGTCTCCAGGAAACTCTGATATTGGATTACCCAGCAACTCAACGGAGGCTGATGCCCTTATTGGCCAACGCTTATGCCTTCGACTTTGCCGTGAAACGTCTCGTTCGAATCCGCGAACAATCCCGTGGCGGCGGGACCGGCACACGTTCAGTTGAAAGTTTGGCCGCCGGAATCAAAGCGTTCTCCACTTGGAGCGCCATGCATACGATCCAGGTCTGCCGGGAGAGCTGCGGCGGTGAAGGCTATATGTTCGCGAACCGGTTCGCCGCATTAAAGGCGGATGCCGATATTTTTACGACGTTTGAAGGCGACAATACCATCCTGATGCAGCTCGTTGCGAAGAACCTGCTTGGAGAATTGAAAGACCAGCTTAAGGAGATGAATCCTGGCCGGGTAGCGAGGTTTTTCGTGGATCAACGGCTAAAGGCGCTAAAGAAACGATTCATGAGCCTGACTGCGGCCAACGCATCGTTGCTAAACCCTGAGCAGCAGCTGGATTATTTCCGGTTTCGGGAATCGACGTTGTTGTTGCGAGCCGGGGGCAGGTTTCGGCGCCTAACCCGGCACAAGGCCATGGACGCTTATTCAGCCTTTATACATCTGCAGACAGAGCTACTAGAGCTGGCAGAGGCTTACGCAGAAAGGCAAGTACTGGAAAGCTTCCTCGAAGCCGTAGCCAACGTGCCCGAACAGACCTTGCAGCGGCCGTTGCGAAAATTAGCCGATCTTTTCGCTCTGTTTCACTTGGAAAAACATAAAGCTTGGTTCCTGGAGAACGGGTTTATAGGGGGAAGAAGAGCAATAGCGATAACTAACCATGTAACCCGGCTGAGCCAAGAGGTCCGTCAAGATGCGGTGGCACTAGTGGATGCCTTCGGGATTCCGGATCAGTGTCTCGGGGCGCCGATTGCGTTGGGGTAGTTACGGCGTATGGGTTGGATAAGGCGAGGCGCGCCTGGAGGGGAGCCGCTCTTGACCGTTGCGAGACGACTCGCATGACCGCGCGAAAAGTTGTGGCATTACTCAAAGTCGCGTAGCAGGCGGCTCCCGCTAACGTCTCCACGCGCGAACCACACCGAGCGGCATCGATCGTTCGAATCAGCAAAAACGCTTACAGATGGTAGCAACATCAGGGGCCGTTCGCGGGAGCCGCCCGCTAACACGGCCTCAAGACTGGCATACACCGTGTTTAAAGAAAGCGCCTTCAACTTCGCACGGTCAAAAGCGGCTCCCCTCCATTTCCCCCTTCGGCATGTGCCTTCAACTACCTTGGCCTTTATAGATTTCCCTCAGGTCAACTGAAAGGGCAGGATCGATCAAGACTGCGGGATCAATGTTGAGGCTGTCGGAAATAATGTGGCGGATCCGTTCGAGGTGCAGATTCTTCCGATCCAACTGATTTTGGCTGGCCCATTGGGCGGCGGCAATGATCAGGCTGGAGACTTGCTCGGCGGTCAGTTTCTCGGTGTTGATGATGATATCGAAATCGCTGCGATCGTTGCTGTCGATTCCGTAGAGCTGAAGGTATCGTTTCCGATTCTGCTCATCTCTTTGCAGTGTGCGGTACAACACAGACTCGTAGGTCAACCCTTTGTCGACCTCGCGACGAAAGATGCGCTTGGCCCGCTCTTCCAGAGAGGCCTGTAACCAGACACGGAGATCGGCATTGACTAGCCAGGCGGCCAGACGCGATCCGACGATCACCTTCGGTTGAAGCGAGAGCCGGATCTGGTTCAAGTCGGTCAGGTAATCGTAAGTTCGATTCTGCTGCGATCGCTCGTGAATTTCTTCAAAGCTGATTCCGATATCGGCGGCCAAATCCCGGAAGGTGTAATTCACGACCTTGAGGCCCAAGGTCCGGCCGACATTCATCGTCGCCGTAGTATTGCCGCAACCACTTAAGCTCGAGACCGCAATCCTTAATGACTTTGAATCCGGATACACCATTAAACCTTCCGATTTTTCAGAAACCATTCGTACATCGATTCGATCCCTTCACGCAGAGGGATCTTTGCTTGCCAGCCCTGCTTGGTAAGCTTGCTCACATCTAGAAGCTTACGCGGTGTTCCGTCTGGCTTGGTACCATCAAATTCCAGCATGCCGGTAAACCCAACTACGTCACAGACTAACTCCGCCAGCTCCCGAATCGTCACATCCTGGCCACAGCCAACATTAATGATTTCGGGAGAATCATAATGCTCAATCAGAAAAGCGACCGCGTCCGCCAAATCCTCGCTATGCAAAAACTCGCGCCGCGGGGTACCCGTCCCCCAAACAACCATACTGGCTTTGCCGGAGACCTTGGCCTCGTGCGCCTTTCTAAGCAAGGCGGCCAGGACATGTGAATTCTGAAGGTCGAAGTTGTCGTTCGGGCCGTAGATGTTTGTCGGCATCACGGAAATAAAGTTCGCACCGCATTGACGCGCATACGCTTGGCAGAGTTTGATCCCGGCTATCTTTGCCAATGCGTACGGTTCGTTGGTAACCTCAAGCGGACCGGTTAGCAGGGAATCTTCCGAGATCGGTTGGGGCGCCAGTCGCGGATAAATGCACGAGCTTCCCAAAAAGACCAGTTTTTTGACACCGGTCAAAAAGCTGGCGGCAATGAGGGTGTTTTGGATTTCCAGGTTTTCCAATAGGAACTCAACGGGAAACTGGAAATTTGCCTGAATCCCGCCCACTTTAGCGGCCGCTATCACGACTACTTCAGGCTTGGCCGCTTTTAGAAATTGTTCGACCCCCTGGCGGTCGCGCAGATCCAGCTCTTTTCTGGTTTTAGTCAGCAGTTCGAGGCCCGGCTGTTGCTCGAGATGGCGCAGGATCGCGCTTCCTACCAAGCCTCGATGGCCAGCGACAAAAACGGAGCGGAATCGCATGAGGCAGCTTAGCTAACGCGATTTCTCCGGCTGGTCAACCAACGGTAGAAGGAGCCAGGAGCTAGAATCTAGCAGCTAGGAGGTGGTGCGCCGCCGCGGGAATCGTCCTCGTACTCGTCGTGGTCGTCCCGACTTCGCCTCGTCGTCTGGACTCCCGGAGGCTTCGTCACGCAAGCCGGGAGGCCACGTCGGGCAAGCCGTCCTCGAATCTTTGGTACGGTGAGGCTCCAAGACGCGACAGGCTGCTGGTGCGATCTGTCTTTGATCGGTGGTTCGCCTAACGGTTAATGCAGCACAGCCGAGCCGGGAATTCGATGTGGCAAGCCGGTTAGGTCTCTCTCTCGGCGCCTCTCGAGTCGTAGTCCCTTTGGCAGGGGCAAAAACGATCCAGCCCTTAGGATAATAAAAGAGCTCAATCTGATAGCGGTGTCCCACCCCCGGCTCGGCCATGCTGCTTCACGTGTAGACAAGACAAACTGTCGGGAGAGGATATGCCGGCGGCTTGACTACGTTTTGGAGCCTCATCCTACCAAAGATTCGAGGACCATTCCCGCGGCGGCGCACTCCCTGCTAGCTCCTGGCTCCTTTTCGGATTCGACAAGGCGGTTACGCCGAGTTTCTTATACCCTATCTTAATGGTAATTTTGAAGACTCTATGAACTTTCAGTTCGATCCAATCGAGGAAGTGCTGGATGCCCTGCGCGAGGGCAAGCCGGTGATTGTGACCGATGACGCGCAGCGCGAAAACGAGGGCGATCTGATTCTGGCAGCCGAGAAGGCTACCCCGGAAACGATCAGTTTCATGATTCGTTATACCTCGGGAGTGATTTGTGTCCCGATGGAGGGTTCCGCTCTCGACCGGTTGGATTTGCCTTTGATGACCCGAAGGAATACGGAGTCCATGCGGACCGCGTACACAATCTCGGTCGACGCTAAGACCGGAGTTAGCACGGGGATATCGGCCGCTGATCGGTCTCGGACAATTCGCCTGCTGGCAGACCCAAACACTGAGGCCGACGATCTGGTCAGGCCGGGCCATGTTTTTCCTCTCCGCTATCGCCGTGGCGGTGTCTTACGCCGAGCCGGTCACACGGAAGCGTCAGTCGATTTGGCTCGCCTGGCCAATCTCCGTCCGGCGGGTGTCTTGGCTGAAGTCGTCAACGACGATGGTACGATGGCGCGTTTGCCTGAGCTTTTTGCTTTTAAGGATAAGTTTGGCCTCAAGATTTGTTCCATCGAGAATCTGATCGCTTACCGCCGGGTTAGAGAGAAACTCATCGTTAAAGAAACAGAAGTCGCCTTACCGACGGATTACGGCGATTTTCGTTTACATCTGTATCGATCGGTTGTCGACGACGTCCATCACCTGGCGCTTACCACCGGACCTTTGCCACCGGTGAACCCAACGCTGGTTCGAGTCCATAGCGAGTGTTTAACCGGCGACGTGTTTGGTTCTCGCCGGTGCGACTGCGGCAATCAATTGCACGCCGCGTTGCAGCAGATTCAGAACGATGGCGCAGGTATCTTAGTGTACATGCGGCAGGAAGGACGGGGGATCGGTTTGGCCGCAAAGATCCATGCTTATAAACTCCAAGAAGACGGGCTCGATACCGTCGAAGCAAATGAGAAGCTGGGTTTCCCCAGCGATCTCCGCGAGTACGGACTGGGGGCACAAATCCTAGTCGATTTAGGCGTACGCGACATCCGCCTCCTCACCAATAACCCAAAGAAAGTCATTGGACTCGAGGGTTACGGCCTAAATATCGTTGACCAAATCCCCATCCGGGTTACGGCAAATCCCCACAACGAGAAGTATCTCGAGACCAAAAAACTCAAACTCGGGCACCTTTTATGAAAGTGAGAGGCGATAAGCGCTTCCACGCCGCATTGCTGCCACGGTGCAGAACGGCTCAAATCCGGCGCGAATTAACGGTTTGGCGTGGCGCTATCTTGGGTCGCATTCTTCGCGGCTAAAACATTGGTCGTCTTCAGCTTCTTTCTGCGATTCGTCTCCGGAGTAAAACCTCCGGTAGAAGTTGGCTGCCGGCTCCGAATCCGGCCGGACGAACGATCTAACATTGTGTCGGAAGTAAAACCGTTCCGCATCGCCTGGTTATGGGTTGTCGAATTTTTTGCTGCCGACATGGTCGTGCTGTGAGCCACAGCGGTTCCATGACCTCCGGTTGAGGAGGACGCGTGGCCTGAACCGTGTCCGGTACCGCCGTGCCCGCTCCCACTGTTGGATGGACCGCCGCCAGTAAAGCCACCAGGTGCGGCTGAGCCGCCGCCCATTGATCCTCCGGGACCTCCGTGCCCACCGCTGCCGCTCGATCCACTACTTCCGCTCGATCCGCTACCTCCGCTCGATCCGCTGCCGCTACCGGATCCACCAGACCCGCCGCTGCCGCCATGTGCGTTGACATAAGGGGTCAGAAAACAAAAAACGCAGATGCTTAAAAACAGACACGCCAAGTGCCTTCCCCATGATCCTCCGTGAAACCGACGAAAATTTGTGATCATACAACCGTCTCCATTAGATACGACTCCATGGGCCTCCGGCTATTCCAGAACAGATACAAGAACGAGCAGATAGACCAAGGCTCCGGCTTCGCCAGCGGATCGTCGGTGCGCACCTTCGGTCGAAGCAGGCTCTGTCGGACAAATCGGCGCCGCTTAATGACGGAGCCACCCTGTTCCGCCGGCGCAGAGCGGACGCCTGGCGATGGCAGCAGATGCTTCGGGAGCCTCGCTCTGCCACCTATCCCTTGCGGGTAATCTTGGCGGTAGTATCGTCCCAAGCTCAATGTCGCATCAGTTTCCAGTTCGACCCGATTCACAGAGCGCCCCCTGGCGATTCGGAATTGTGGCCAGCGAGTACAACCGCGAGTACGTGGACGGGCTAGTCGGGTTCGCTAAAGACGAACTACTGGTTATCGCCCCCAAGAGCGAGACAACCGTCCTTCGCGTCCCAGGCTCTTTCGAAATCCCTATCGCTGTGCAGGCCGTCATTGAGCGCCAGAGGGTGGATGCCGTTCTCGCATTTGGCGTTATTTTCGACGGAGAGACCATGCACGCAGAGCTGATTGCCGGGGCGGTGACCACCGCGCTAATGAATCTGAGTCTGCAGCATAAGGTCCCGATTTTGCACGAAGTGCTTGTCGTTAAAAATGATCAGCAGGCTACCGAACGATGTCTATTGCCGAAGATAAACCGGGGTATTGAAGCTGCCCGCGCCGCAATCCGAATCTTAGGTAGCCTGAATAACCTGGCAAAGGAGTAGGTTATGGGGAAACGACGAGAAGGCAGAGAAGCCGCCGTGCAATTGTTGTTTCATTGGGACATGAACGTTCGCCAGCCTTTGGAGGAAGCCGATCTCAATGGGTTCTGGCAGCTGCGAACGGCCAATCAGCCGACCAAAGAGTTTGCCACTCGGGTGGCCGCCGGAGTGATTGCTGAACAAGTGGCCATCGACGAAAAGATCAGCCGTTACACGGCGAACTATGAACTGAAACGGATTTCGGCTGTCGATCGTAATATCTTACGCGTGGCCATTTACGAGATGCTCTTTTGTAATGACGTTCCACCCATTGTCGCGATTAACGAGGCAATCGACATCGCTAAGAAATTTGGCACCGAGGAATCCGGAAAATTCGTGAATGGCGTACTCGACCGGGTGAAGCTCGATCTGAACCGCCCGCTTAGAACGGCAATGAGCTAAAATGTTCGCTCAGCACGACAACCGCTAAGAGGACCGAGCGGTATGCTATCTGGCGCGTGTTAACGAATCGAAAATAGCGAACGTTCTATGGCTTTTGGATTTCTCAAAGATCTGTTCGACCGATTTTCCGGAAAGCCCATCGACTGGGATGAACTGGAGGAAAGTCTGATTCGTGCCGACATCGGCGTCCCGATGACACTTGAAATTATTAAAGCTCTGCAAGAGAGACCAAATGTCAGCGCCAAGGAAATCGTTAGCGTCGTCAAGCAGCACATCGAACAGATTCTTCCGGTGGCCAATCCGCGACTCAGACCGCTACCTGATCGTCCGAAAGTCATTTTGATGACAGGAGTCAACGGCACCGGAAAAACGACGTCCACCGCGAAATTGGCGCACATGCTAAAAAGGGAACGCCACACGGTGATGCTAGCGGCCGCCGACACGTTCCGCGCGGCTGCGATCGAACAACTCAAGATTTGGGGCGAACGCGTCGGGGTCGAGGTCGTTGCAGGAGAGTATCAGGCGGATCCAGCTGCGCTCTGTTACGACGCCTACGCTGCCGCCAAAAAGCGGAACATCGAATTTCTAATTTGCGACACGGCGGGGCGCCTTCACACCCGGTACAATTTGATGCAGGAACTCGGCAAGATCGTTCGCACCTTGCAGAAACATGATCCGGCAACGCCTCAGGAAAGCTTACTCGTGTTGGATGCAACCACTGGAAGCAACGCGCTGGTCCAAGCCCGCGAATTTAAGCAAGCCATCGGGCTGACCGGACTCGTGCTCACTAAGCTAGATGGCTCTGGCAAAGGCGGGATCGCAGTTGCTATCCAACAAGAGCTGGGCATCCCGCTCCGCTTCGTCGGGACCGGAGAAAAAGTGGACGACTTTGCATATTTCGATCGAGAGCAATTTGTCGACCAGCTGCTATAAGATTGCACGTACCTATGCCTGAGCAGCGAGACCTTTCGAAAATAGCAGCGGCCGCCCCAGCAACTACGACCACTAAGGCAGATCATGGGTCCCATGGTTTACGCTTTGGTGCGGCGCAGCCTTTCTCCTACGAATGGCTAAAGAATCATGCCCAGAGTCTCGCCGCGGAACCGTATCAGCCGCCACCTCAGCCCGACCCGGCCATCGTCGCAAACATCGATTACGACGCCTACGGTAAGCTGAAGTACAAGCAGGAGTTCGCGCTTTACGGGGACGGA
This sequence comes from Verrucomicrobiota bacterium, assembly GCA_019239825.1. Taxonomy (GTDB): domain Bacteria; phylum Verrucomicrobiota; class Verrucomicrobiia; order Chthoniobacterales; family JAFAMB01; genus JAFAVN01. The sequence goes on from JAFAZK010000138.1 coordinate 17,489, forward strand.
CAGCCCGGTGTTTTCCCGATTACCTTCATGTTTGTCGGTCATTATTTTCCGAAGACCGTCCGAATGTTTGCTCTCGAGAAAGGCGCTAAGCAGGCCCGCGAGATCCTGTACGACGCCAAATATTTTGATATTCCAGCCGGCAGCGTCGCCCGACGCCTCGGAGATAATCCCTCCTGCATAGCCGGCTTCTGGGTGATGGAAGCTAAGAATGGACCCCTCGATTGGCATCGCGAAGAACCGTGGGTAACCTTCCTTGGCGCCTCTTATTTCCGGGCCAAGGGCGAGCTCGGACAAGTAGGTATATCTGCTCGCGGTATCACGTTGACGCCGGGAGGAAGTGGTCCCGAAGAATTCCCTGACTTTACCGCTTTCTGGTTTGCACCCGGCGAATCTGCGAGCGAACCAATGGAGTGCTATGCCTTGCTTGACGGCCCGAGTGTCACCGGCGCCTACCGCTTCGCGTTACAGCGGACAAAGGCCGTGATCACAGACGTCGAAGCAAGCCTTTTTTTCCGTAATCCGGTCGAACGCCTTGGGTTGGCTCCCCTCACGTCAATGTACTGGTACTCGGAGACAGTGAAACCCGTTGGTATCGACTGGCGGCCCGAGGTTCACGATTCTGACGGTCTGGCGATATGGAATGGAAATGGCGAACGCCTCTGGCGCCCGCTCAATAATCCGCCAAGGATCATCATCTCGAGTTTTTCTGACCAAAATCCGCGGGGGTTCGGCCTGATGCAGCGGGACCGGTCCTTCGACCATTATTTGGACGGGGTCATGTATGAAAAGCGGCCTTCCGTCTGGATTGAGCCCGTTGGCAATTGGGGTTCGGGTGCGGTTCATCTCGTCGAGATCCCGACTGATGATGAGATCAACGACAACATCATCGCTTACTGGTGCCCAACCAAGCCGATCCAGGCCAAAGATCAGCTCGACCTGCGCTACCGGTTGCACTGGGTTGCGAACGAGCCCTATCCGTCGTCCCTCGCCCGTTGTGTCGCGACCCGACTTGGCCGAGGAGGACGTACCGGGCAACCTCATCCGGCCGGTGTTCGGAAATTCATAGTCGAATTCCTGGGCGAGCCTTTGATGGGACTTCGTGAGGATGCGAAGCCCGAGGCGATACTTTGGGCATCACGCGGCACATTTTCGTATTCAAATACCGAGAAAGTCCCAGGAGGTGTACCCGGTCTTTGGCGAGCCGAGTTCGATCTAGCGGTGGATGGAAACGACCCGGTGGAGATGCGTCTTTTCCTGAAGATGGGGGATCAGGTGCTGACTGAAACCTGGCTTTATCAGTATCATCCGTTCCCTAGGGAAGGCCACGGTGCAGAGACGCATGTGTAGGCGAGACATCCCGCCCGAGGAGGTAGGATCTGGAATCTAGGAGCTAGCAGGGGCTGTTGGAAAAGGACGCGCCACGTAGAGTCCGCGAGAACTGAACGCTTCAGGCAAATACTTGGCGCTAAGACCTGCCTCCCGAAAGAAGTCTTGCCATTGGTCCCGGTCTAACAACAGCAACTCGTGGCGTTCGACGGCGTACCTAACATCGATTCCTTCTGCGATCAGATAGTGCCCGATTAAAATCGAGACATCCCCTTCTCTGTCGCTCGTCATCAGCCGGCAGACTTTCCGGTGATCGTCTTCTCCACTGGTGATATGGGCCCTGCCGGTATGCCACTCCTTGCGCTCAAAAAAGGGTTCGATAAAGATCGCTCCTCCAGCAGCCAAGTGGGCCTTAAAACACCCCAGGGCTGACAGAATCGCTTCGGGCGTTAGCAGGTACGCGATCGCACTAAACAGACAAATCAGAATGTCGAACTTGGTTCCCAGATCGAATTGCTGCATGTCCGCGATTTGGAAATTGCCGTCGGGTCGTTTCTCGTTCGCGATCCGCACAAACGTGGGCTCGAGATCGATTCCGGCGACTTGGTATTCCGGCAAAAGTCGAAGGTGCTCACCGGTGCCGCAGGCAATATCCAGGATGGTTCGCCCTTCCGGCACAAATCGTCGAAAGAGGCCTCGGAGACGATCGGTTTCTCCCTGGTAATCCTTGTTACCGTAGACCAAGTCGTAATATTCAGCGGAAACGGAAAACATAACCGGCTGCGCAGGCTTAGTTTGCAGCCACTTCTTTGGACGGTTGAGTCTGGCGTTTCTTGAAGTGAAGTTGGAAGATCCGAAGGCCGTCCGTCTGAGTAATCGTCACCAAGTAATCTTCGATCTGCACCTGCTCACCCTGTTTAGGCAAGTGCCCCAGAAGTTGGATGACATATCCACCGATCGTGCTCACTTCGGGATCCTCCAAATGAAGGTCAGCCAGGTCCTGAAGTTCGTAGAGGTTGAGTTGACCTTGGACAACGAATTCTTCTTCGTTCAAGCGGACGAACTCCCGTGCCGGTTCTTGATCGAACTCGTCCTTAATTTCACCGACCAATTCTTCGAGCACGTTGTCCAGGGTCACAATCCCCACAGCGCCTCCGAACTCATCGACCACCAGAGCCAAATGTACTCTTCTCGCCAGGAAGGTGTTTAACAGCTTATCCAACGGCATAAATTCAGGGACCGGCAAAAGATCTCGCTTCACCGCTAAGAGATCCGGCTTCGGCTTCTTCATCTCTTTCAGCAGGTCCTTGACATGAATCAGACCGATGGTGTTATCGAGATGGCCCTGAACCAGCGGGAACCGGGTGTGCGCTGACTCGATGGCCACCTGCAAATTGGCTTCGAATGAATCTTGTGCGTCCAGATAGATAACGTCTCCCCGCGGAGTCATAATATCTCGGACAACGCGCCGCCGGAAATCCAACGCGTTAATCAAAAGTTCCTTACTCAGGGGGGTAACTTCCGCTTTAGCATCGCTCTCCGTAAGGATAACCCGGAGTTCTTCTTCGCTATGGCCCAGCTCATTTCCGGCCACAGGGTCCAGACGCAGAAGTCGCAGGATACCAGCAGCCGAAACCTGCAAAAACCAGATCGCCGGCCGGAAGATAAGGTAAAAGAGGTGCAACGGCGCGCTAATCCAGAGACTGGTCTGGAGACCTTTTCGGATAGCGACCGTCTTAGGCGTTAATTCTCCGAGGACGATGTGAAAATAGGTAATTAGAGCGAACCCCAGTGTGATCGCGATTCCGTCAACCACCGCCGGCGAAGTGATGCCAACGTGAGAAAGGAGCGGTTTAAGGAGGCTGGCGACGTAAGGTTGCCCGATCCAACCCAAGGCCAGGCTGGCGAGCGTCACTCCCAATTGGGTCGCTGATAGGTAAGCATCGAGGTTGGCGATGACGTGCTTGGCCAAACCTGCCCGACGATTTCCTTCCTCCTCCAATAGATCGAGCTGGCTAGACCTGACCTTGACCAAGGCGAACTCCGAGGCCACGAAAAACCCGTTCAGAAAAATCAGGAGAAGAATTACGAATAGGTGGGTGAACACCCCGCTAGCGGACGTGTCTTCCGCTCCCTCACCCAGGAATGGAAACGCCATTCCTAAAGAAATAGCCATGGTCATTTGATCTTAGGCCATCTCAAGCACCAGATATTGCTATTCATTTTACCGTTCGCCTTCGACCTTAGCAGCCGGACTTCGGCGCGAACAGCCTTACCTGGAAGTCGAGAGGGCCTTGAAATGGCCGGTCTTCTCGCAAGGGAAGAGACCCGACATTTCGAGATCCTCGCGGACTGGATTACCAATCGATCTATCGATTGGACAGCATCGTTTACGCCGCTGCCACCTGACGGTCAAGAGTGAAGATCCCGCGGGCGCGGAACTACCAGCTTGACTTCGTGACTCCAGGAATCAATCCCTGAGAAGCGTATTCCCGAAACGCAATTCGGGATAGGCGAAAACGCCGATTGAAGCTACGGCGGCGCCCGCTTTGCTCACAACGATTAACCAAGCGGGTCGGACTGGCATCTCGCGGGAGCTGCGCGAGGCCTTCGTAGTCGCCTTTAGCCTTTAATTCGGCTCGAAGGGCGGCATACTTTTGCACCGTCTTCAGCTTCCGTTTATTCCTTTCAATCCAAGCTTTCTTCGCCATAAAGGAGTGAGGACAATACCGGGAAGCGCTCGCTTTTCAACGGAAAAATTACGGAAAGGAGCCAGGAACCGGAATTTAAGATCCAGTAGGGTTACGGGCTCTTCGCGACGCTGGGTCCATAGCTATTCCTCAATCTGGCTTTACACCACGGCGAGACATAGATTCAAACCCCACCGACGTAAGCACTCGAGAGCTTTGGTCCCTCATCCTGCCAGCTCCTTACGGCATATGGCCGATCCAGGCAGGTACCTGAACGGGCATATTCGAGCCGGTCAGATAATCCTGGGAATAGGTGACCGGGGCGTATTCACGATGAGTGGCGACATAGACAAAGGCAAGCAGGTTCAAGGTTCCAGTGAGGACAAAGGCGATGCTTACTAAGGAGATTTTTTTCATGAACCGAGCGTATCGCCGATTCATAATTCTACTAAATCGATAGATTGTTATTTATTATTGATTTAAACGATATTAACCCTCGGTCCCACGCGTGGTCGTCCTCGTCCTCGAATCTTTGGTAGAGGCTCCAAAACGCAATCAGGCCGCCGGCATATCTTCTCCCACAGTTTCTCTAGTCTATAAGTGAAGCAGCATGGCCGAGCCGGGGGTGGAACACTGCAATCAGACTGAGCTCTTTTATCAATCTAAGGCTGGATCGCTTTTTCCCGAACACACCCCAATTCAAGCCGAAGAGACAGAGAGACTTCCACCCGGTTTGCCACGTCCAACTCCCGGCTCGGCGATGCTGCATTAACCGTTCGGCGAGCCATCGGTCAAAGGCAGATTGTACCAGCAGCCTTTCGCGTTTTGGAGCCTCACCCTACCAAAGATCCGACGACGACAAGTACGAGAACGATGGAGAGTCGCGCCTCTCAGTGGTTCCAGAACTGGCGGAAGGCATTTGTCCAGTTACGGTCTTGCACCCTTTGGCGAGCATTGTCGCCCATCTGACGGCGGAGCTCAGAGTCAGTCGCCAGGCGGCGGATCGCTTCGGTAAAATCATCCACGTCTAGAGACCGTGTGATGAACCCTTCGACGCCGTTGGTGATTAGCTCAGCCGGTCCGCCTTGATCGGAAACGATGCAGGGTAAACCGGCAGCTTGTGCCTCCAGAACGACATTCCCAAACGTATCCGTAGTACTCGGGAAAACGAAAACGTCACTGGAAGCGTAGGCCGCACCTAGTTCTTTTCCCTTCAAATAACCGGTATAACACGCCTCGGGAGCGATATGGCGCAATTCCTTAAGATAAGGGCCATCACCAACGATCAACAAACGAACCGCCAGGCCCTCTTTTCGTAGTCTGTTTACGGCTTTGGCAGCGACATCGAGGTTTTTCTCTTTGGAAATTCGCCCTACGTAGAGCAGCCCGAGTTCTTCTGGAGCTTTGCCGAAATGGCTCCAGAACTTCGGATCACGGAGGTGCGGGTTGAAAAGCCGAGTGTCGATCCCGCGTGGGAAAATCTTTAGTCGCTCGGGAGCAATCCCCCGCGCAATCCACCGTTGCCGGTAATACTCCGAGTTGACGAAAACCAGATCAAGCTGGGAGTAAAACCACTGCATGAAATTCCAGGCCAACGTTTCCATGTAGTTGTCCTGGGTAAGGATCCGGATGTATTGAGGAAAATCGGTATGATAGATCCCTACGGCGCGGATATCGAGCATCTTGGCCGCAACCAAGGCGGTTAGACCGACCGGACCCGGTGTGCTGATAATCAACTCGGTGAATCGCTCACTTTGGATGTAGTCGATCATGTGCAACACCGGCGGAAAGCTCAGCTTTTGCAGCTCGTACTCCGGCAGCTCGAACTCACCGATCGGGACAAAGTTTTTGATCGGGATATCGGCGATTCCGATCTGCGGGCGCGAAGTGACCACAATGAGATCCGCCCCGTTTTCCAGGCCGGCAGCCGTCATTTTTCGGATGGTGGTGGTAACACCATTCACGTCTTCCAATGTGTCAGTAAACCAAGCCCGCTTGGTGTTTTCGAGCACATCGGGGACAAAATTCACGGTTCCCAAACAGATATCGGTGAGGCGGCTGCGAGATGGCGCCTGACTATGGTACCCGTAGAAGTAGGGACCGAGCAGCAACCCGAGCGGCATCAAAGCACTCAGCGTTTGCACGGCGTCCATCACGTTGCCAGACGAGATTTGCTGCACGAATCGGTCAAAGAATCGAAACCCGAGCTGGTTAAAGACGGTAGCCACTAGTAGGAATGCCCGCCGCTCGGGCTCCTTAACTCCCTGGGTCTCTTTGGCGAGTTGAGCTTGGACATCCTGATTACCGAAATAATTGGCGAGCTCAGGCCAAAGCGAGAGGTTCGCCGGCTTGGCTAATTCGAAGATCTTACCGGAAACAATTCCATTAAAAATCAGGCCGATCTTTTCACCGACGCTGAAATGCGTTGGATTTTTGCCTTCCAAAAACCGGGAAATAACGACCTCCAAAAAGCCTAGATTCGGGCTGACCGCGGCGGAGAACTTGTCTTTGGCAAATTGGTAGGCCGTGTTGTACAGGCCGTGCGCAATCACCAGCGGAGTGCCGCCAAATCCGCGAGTGACACAGTTCCCCTGCTCCAGGTTCAGCAGGAATTCGCCGATCGATCCTACATCTGACGTTTCCGTGTAAGCGGAACCGGGAAAAATTCCTGCGTGATCATCGGAGCCGCCCACCAGCACCTTTCGCCAAGCCTCGGGATGAGTTGGCGCCAATCTTTGGCGTTCTGCAAAATAATCGATCCTCTCCGGAGTGAGGGAGCGCAAAACGAAACGGGCAACTTCGCTCAACAAGCTGTCGCGCAGTCCATTGACCCCTTCAAAATGCTTAAACAACAGAATCAGTTTTTGGACATGATCGGCAGTCAAACGACGATCTTTGTCGTAGAAAGGATGGGCCACTGCGTGGCAGATCCCATTGTGGCTTAGGTACTCTCTGAGCTCGAAAATATTTCGGCGCAATTGCTGGATCTCGGCGTGCTGCGATTCGGAGATGTTCCAAACGAGCAGATGCACTGCCACATGATCTTCGGGAAATTCGGCTCCAACTTCGACACTAACGAAACTGCCGGGCAGATCGGCGATTTCCAGACACCCGTCGATGCGGTTGTGGTCAGTGAAGGTGACAAAAGTCATCCCCTTCTCTTTCAGCCGACGATAAAGGCCGCGCGGAGCTGAGTAGCTATCGGGAAAGTCAAACCGGCGAAAGAGCCACTCGGCGGATCGGTCGCTAAACCTGGAGTGAAGATGGAGATCGACTTTTGCTGCCATCCTAATTCCTGCGGACAGGACACTAGCCTACGCTGTAGCGCTGGCAAATATTTTGATCCTGGGAGTGATGAAGACGGTCCCGTAGGGACGTATCCGACTTTGCTGCGAAGCGGCTACATATTATAGGCCAGGGCTTTAGCCCGGGGTAATGCGTAGCGCGAAATCCTTCCGGAAAGTGGCGGCCGAGGCGAAACTTCAGGCTGTTCGTGTGATTCTACCCCCCGTGCGCTAGATCGGGTGCCACTTTTCCTCCTTCGTCCCGCATTCCTGAACTACGGCGGACAGGCAGGGCACCTTTTACTAACCAGCAAAGCCAGGGTTAAAACCCTTGGGGCTGTTCTGTATAGCCGCTTCGCGGCTAAAGTCCGACAATCCCGTGCGAGCAGCAGCCGAATCGAAGAACCTAGGCTTTAATCTGGTCTGCGCTTTGCGGTGCCGACTTGAGATGATTCGCAATAAATTTTTCGTAGGATAATGGTTGCCGGTCTTGCAGGGCCGCAGCGACCAGGCTCTTAACGTGGGACCACACCGCTGGAATCTCGCAGTCTGCCGGGTGAATTCCGATCCGGAGCAAAGGTTTATCTCGTAGCCTAGAAACCAGCCCTTGGTTCCAAGCCAAACTCACCATCCGCCTCCAAGGCGCTCGAGTGCTCCAGACCAATGACCGAGAGTAATAGTTGTGCACACCCTCAAAAACCTTAACGGACCCGACATTCGTGATATAAGAAAACCCCACCTTACGCACAGCGGCCTCAGCTTCGTAGCCCAAAAGCCAAGCTGGCGCGACGAACCCGTTAAGCTTTCGATCAAGAAACGCTAAATCCTCTATACCCATTTGGAGCCGAGAAATCGCGTCACCACGATCGAGATCGAAGAATTCTCCTTCGCCAGCCGTGTAGACTTGAGTTGTGAACTTGGTAATGCCGGCATCCGTCGGCTTTGGGGTGCGCGTGTGATAATAACCATGGAGGACGGGCTCATAACCTTGCTGCACCCGCTCCGATATCCAGTCTTTGAAAGCCGCGTCATCCCGAACCGGAGCCTTACTGTGATGATTCGGGATGATCAGTAAGGAGCCCTCGGATACACCAAGGCTACGCAAGGCCTCTATAATTTTGTCACAGTTCGCCTGAGTCAGAGGCGAGACGTCATGTACGGAAACGACGAGAGCTCTCATAAAAGTCAGATAAACGCTGCCGAAGGCCGAACACGAGACAGAGTGCACCGCTTACAATCGGTAGCCAATCTCCAAACGAACCGTAGGGCGTCATATCATTCGCCAACGGAAAGTCGAGGTTATACGTCGACAGCAAACGCGTCCGCGGCGCAACCTCCTTTAACACTCTGCCGGTGCTGGTTTGCATAAACGCCCCGGCGCGATCGGACGCAAAAACAATAGGTCTTCCCAAAGAGACACTCCAGCAGCGAAGGTTTTCGCGAAATTGTTGCTCTTCGATCGCGGTACCATTCGGGTGATCGACTAGCACGATAAATCCCTGAGCCGGGGCGTGGAGACCGGCTTTGAGCGCCTGCAATGACATCGCTTCCTGATTAATGAACGGAAGCAGCGCGATATTTTTAACGGCAACACTCTGAAGATTCTTGGGCACCTGATCCGCTAAGATTTGAAAACCAGGATGACTCTGGAACGAGAGCACACTTTTGACGTTGGTGGGAAGGAAGACGGTATAACCCGAGATCGGTGCGTTCTCGGCGGCCGCTATGCCTGTGATAATGCCAACGTCAGGCGCCGATTTCCGATCCAAGCCCTTTGCCGCGGTCCCTCCTTCAGTGATCCGGCGCCAAACCAGCAGATCCGATTTCAGAGCCGCTACCCCAGGGAGCAAACTGTTCAGCTCGCTCGTGGTACTTCCCGGCGTCGCGGTTATGCTAATCCTGAGCTGTTGAAGTTGCGGTGCTGGCTGAGCAAACTGGAAGCCAGCGGCCGCAATGACGAATATCAGGGCCAACGTAAAAACTACGTCGAAGCGCGCCGCCCAGTTCATCCGTCCCGGCCGCAATGCCAACCTTCGAATCGCCAGATAAATAATAGCGTTGGCGAATACCGCGATGAAACTCAGGCCGTACGGGCCTGTGACTCTGACAACTTGGAGCAGTGGAAGATTCAAGGCAATCGGCAGACCGATCGGATTCCAGGCGGTTAGAATCATTCCACGACACCACTCTAAGAAAGTCCAAGAACTCGCGATCAAGAGCGCCAGGCGAAGATGTGCCGTGGAAACGCGCCACGCCTCGGCGTTCCCGGCTGCTCCCATAAAAATCGGCTGCAGCCCTTTTTTCTTAGCCTGCTTGCCATCCTCTTTTGCTAGCTCCGGCAGCTTACAGAATCGCCACACAAACCAGCTCCAAATCATCCCTTGAAGGCCAAACACGCCGAGGATTGTTCCGAACTCTTGATACCGCCGTTCGTGCCAAAGCCAATGAAATGTAATGAGCCCGAATGTGCCGGAAAACAGAACTCCTTGAAGAATCACCATTATCGCTGGGACTCTAAGGGAAAGCAGAGAGGCCAGGATCGGAATAAAAGCGACCCAGACAAGCCAAGAAAAGTTCCAAGGAGGCAAACCCAGGGCAATCAAAATGCCCGCCAGGATGCTCAACAGAAACTGCAACAACCAAGCAAATCTCATGGCGTCACCTTTCGGCGAAGCTCAATCACGGTTCGCCAAAGCAACAGGATCACGAGCGGATAGATTGCTGGATGGAATTGTTGAGGAAGCCAAGGCGACGAAACCATAAAAAGCAGTCCTTCGACCATGGCCAGGAACAGGTAAAGACGCAGTATCAACACTTTATTGGCCGGAACAAAAAGCAACCCGATCCCAGCAACCAAATGCGTGGGAACAAGCCAGGCTACGTTCCAATTCTGGTAAGCCTCCCAATGTAGGGTGTTTGCCGCCAACACAACCAAAAATAATCCGGTGAAACCGAAAACGATATAGACTAGAGCCGAGATTGCTCGAGAAGCCCTGCCTCTTCGTAGGGCCCACAGCCCGATCCAGGCCACGAGGACAACCGAAAACACGACCTCCGGATCCAAGGCTCGAGGTATTCTTGGCAGCGGGCGAGCTGCAAATAGCAGAACCGGAGTCTGCGCAAATGCCGTATCACTTACCTTAGTTTGGCAGATCGCGGACTCGAGGTTGGCCGGAAGAAAACACGCCTCCCGAGGCGTAACTACTCGATCAACCTTGGCCCCTAGCAGCAAATAGATGCCAAAACGAATCCACGGGATTCGTTCCAGATAGAAATCCAGCATTTGGCGAAAGGTTAGGCCGCTTACACTCTTGTCGGCTACCGGCACTCCGATGATCCGTTCAAAGACATCCCGTACCCGGGTCGAGCAATTATCGAGCAGAAAGTCGTAGCGATAGAATCGGTTCTCAGGGGTCAGGTTTGTTTCCAGGGCGACGAACAGGTTCTGCCGTTGCTCGGGTGTCAGGTTAAGCCGTGCTTCAGTAACACCCTGACCGAGAGCGCCATGTTCTTCGATATCCGCTTCGCCTTGGTCAACCGATAACTGGTACAGAAGGTCGCCGCGAGCGAATCGGAGATAGAAATTGCCGACCGACATGTCAAATGTCCCGAAGTTGTAGAGACGATCGAACCCTAAGCCAGGGTCGAGAATCCGGATTGCGCTATGTCCGAAGGCCGTATAAAGCTCGTCGCCGGGTGAACAGGTCACCAGCGAGATTTTGACGTTAGGACTAAGGGCCGGAAGATCTAGGTCCGGCTGATTTTCTGCCGCGTTACTGCATAGCGCCCAGAGGAAAAGCCCAGCAACGAAGCCGCAAAAATAACGCTTTTGGTAAATAGACGCCCCGGTTGGCGGGCTCTGCAATGTTTCATTGAGCATCCGAACTGCGGTTTTTCGGCAAGGACCAAGACTCTGGCACGAGAAGCAACGCCGTCAACGCCGAGAACGAGCGGGAGTGTTGCTGACATAGGTGCAGGCTCGTCCGTTGAAGTTCGAGCGTTCAACCTGAACGCCGCGAGTTCAAATCGCGCCACCGAAACCAACTTCAATCGGGTGCCGCTCGTTTTGGCTCATAATAATCCCGCGTCCGGGTTCACGCTTCAAATCCACTTCGAACCCGATTTGTATTGACGCAGTTCTGTTCGCTTAATTATAGAAATTATTTCCTTTGAACGCCATCCCTCGAACTAAGCGTCGGGAAGTAAGCGAGAGCCTTGCCGAATGTCCGGTGTGCTAGCCCAAGAATGCAGGACTCCCGGCCACCGTGGGCGCTTATTCGGCAGAAGTCCTCGTCTCAGCGCGACAAATAACACGCTCGGCTCTCTGCGCGTCTCCGCAATGCAACCATCACAAACAATCAACAAATGCTAACACCAACATGAGCACCACAGACATCGAGAGCCACGAATATAAAAAGCAGTTCCTACACGAGGCCACCCGTCTCGCCATCGAATCCGTCGAAAAGGGATGGGGCGGACCCTTCGGAGCAGTCATCGTGAAGGATGGCAAGATCATCGGCCGCGGCCAAAACCGCGTTCTGCTGACCGGCATACCGGTCTATCACGCTGAAGTGACTGCTATCATTGACGCGTGCGGCCGCATTAACTCCAAAGGTCTGCTTGGCTCAGATTATTATGAAGGGAATCTCAAGATGATTCCAAGGCCCGAAGGCTCGCCCGACCCGGTGCCCGAGCGGGCGCAGATGCTCAAGGGCTGCGAGCTATATGTGAACGGCGCCCCCTGCCCGATGTGCATGAGCGCCATTTATTGGGCGCGCATCGACAAGGTGTATTTCGGTACGCGTCTCACGGACACAAGCAAGATCGGCTTTGACGACGAGTTCCAGTACATCGACTTCCGGCTTCCCTGGGAGGAGCGGAAGGCGATCAAATGCTATCCGGATTTCGAGAGGGACTTCGCTCTCCAGGCCTGCGAAGCCTGGACGAACAAAAAGGACCGCCACCCTTATTAACCGGCAGAAAGCAAATCGGTTGGAAGTCGCCCGATGCCATCCCACCGGGGTTTCGAGGTCTCTATGTCCCACATTCCCACATGAGACTCCGATGAATATCGATACACTCAGGAAAACCTGCAAGGGAGCGGTCGTTGTACCCGGAGACGCCGGCTTTAGCGAGCTGCTCCACGGAGACCTGTGGAACCGACTGATTCCCGAGCACCAGTCTCAATCTCAGCCGCTTTAGCAGTACAGTTCCGGGGTCCCCGCGCGTACGCGACGTTCCCGCCGTTTCTAGGCGACTCGCTGTTCCGCGTCCGCTCGGAGCCAATCCCACAGGCTATTCAGCGATTTATCGAGCGCAGCTTTAGTGGAGGACAATGAAGCGCGGTCCGCCACTTTGGTCCGGCCGAACAAATAGAACTTTATCTTCGGCTCAGTGCCGGATGGTCGAACCGCTATCCGCCGCCCATCAGCCAAATTGAACATCGTCATTTTTTCCTTCGGCAACAAGTCGCCCTCTACATCTCGGATACCGCCGTCGCTAAAGTCCACAACCTCGGTTATTGCGCTGCCATCGATTTCCTTGGGCGGTGAAGCCTTATATGATTCCGCCAAGCGACGGATTTTTTCCGAGCCAGCTGCTCCCTCAAAAACCAATGAGTTACCCTTTTCGAGGTGATATCCATGCTCGCAATAGATGTCGTCCAGAAGCTCATCCACCGTCTTGTTGAGTGATTTCGCGTAGGCGCATACCTCTGCGAACATCAAAGTCGCGGCATTAGCGTCTTTGTCTCTAACAAAATCCGCCCCGCTGTATCCGTAACTTTCTTCTCCGCCGAACACAAAGAAGCTTGAGTGTTCCAGTCTGGCCCGCCGAGTTTCTTCTTCGGTTAGTGACCGGTATCGTTGACGAATTGCCTCTGGCAATGCGTTTTCATATTTACCAAGCTTTTCGCCGATATATTTAAAGCCGGTCAATGTCTCCACACAGCGTAGGCCTTCCTTCGAAGCGATCGCCTTCTGCAGATCCGTGGTAACGAGCGTCTTAATGATAACGCAGCGCTCCTGGTTCGCATCGGTCAGAACCCCATTTGCCCGATAAGCCTGGATCCGATAGTAAGCTAATAATGAACCAATTTGATTCCCAGTAAGTAAGACCAGTTGACCGGCCCGGTTGCGCACCGCAACCCCCATCCGGTCGCTGTCCGGATCCGTCCCAACCACTAAATCAGCACCAGTCCGGTCGGCCAATTGCATGCCTTGATCGAGCGCTTCCGCATTCTCCGGATTCGGCGATTTAACCGTAGGAAAACCGCCATTTGGTTCCATCTGCTGGTCGACCGTGATGACGTCGAACCCAATCTCGCGGAGCACCGGGACCGAGATCACGGCTCCAGTGCCGTGGATAGGCGTGAAAACGATCTTGAGATCTTTCTCCGCGCTAACAATCTCCGGTCTGAGTACTAATGTTCGCAGGCGAGTCTTGTAGATCTCATCGAAATCAGCGCCCAACGGAATGACTTTGCCTTGTTCGCTGGCGGGAAGAACGTCGTAAGTTTCTCCGGCAATCTCTTGAAAACACCGGATAATTCCGCTGGCGTGGGGTTCGACAATCTGAGCACCATCCGCGAAATAGACTTTATAGCCGTTATCGTGCGGCGGGTTATGGCTTGCCGTTATCACGATTCCAGCCGTCGACCCCGTGTGCCGGACGGCAAAAGAAAGTTCAGGCGTAGATCGGGGTGACTCGAACAGGAAAACGTTGCAACCCAACTCAGAAGCAACCCGAGCAGCCAACTCAGCAAATTGGCGAGAAAAATAGCGGGTATCGTGAGCAATGCAGAGGCTCGCTCGTTCAGATGCCGCGCTCTTGGCCAAATGGGCCTTCAAGTAGGCGACCAGCGCCTGGGTCGCCTTGCTGACATTGTAAAAGTTCATTGCGTTCGTCCCGACACAGGGATGTTCCGGGCAACGTTCCGAATTGTGGGCGCCTTGTTCAGCTCCCGTCACTACTCGCCCAATTGACCGGCCACGAAGCCCACCGGTTCCAAACGCTAACGTCTTAAAGAAGCGGTCGTTCAGTTCCGCCCAAGCTTGGGCCGCTATTAACTCCGTTAGCGAACTCCGGTAGATCGGATTGGCTGCGGAGCTAAGGAGCTGCAGCATGTTCTCTGCGCTCGACGGTAATAACGAACCGTCATCCACCGCTTGCTGAATCGGCTTTTGCAAGTCGCTCATAGGTTTCCAAATTCAGAATAAAAGTTCACTGGTCGGAGCTTAGTCCAGCTAAGGAAGTGGACTGGGGTTAATTAATTTTTATAAAAACAACACGCATATTGCAGGCGAGACAACTCGAAAGCACGGTTCGTTAGAGATGAACACTCGCTATGTTCCTTCAGGACAAAATTGAAGCGTCCATTGCGCGCCGTTCTCGTTCCAGATCGCCAGACACCAATGTCTGCCGTTTGGTGAATGGGACGGGAGATGGTTTAGATGGACTCATTATCGACGATTTCGCGGGACGCTGGCTCATCTCGGTCAAAGAAGGCGCAGAATCGCCCAACCTAGCCCCAGGACTGGGCTATCGGGCTGTCTACTCGAAGACCCTCTCGAAAAACGAGAAGTCGGCGCCCGCTCATCTGGGCGGCGATCAGTTAACCGCGCGCTTTTCGGTTCAAGAAAATGGGCTCTCCTACTGGATCGATTTTCAAAGCGGCTATTCGCAAGGTTTATTCCTCGATCAACGGTTGAACCGCCAACGGCTACGCAAACTTGGTCCCAGCAAGACGGTTCTGAACACTTTTGCTTATACGTGCAGCTTCGGAGTAGCGGCCGCCTCGGCCGGTGCGAAGGCGGTGAACTTGGATCTCTCCCAACACTACCTCGAATGGGGTCAAGAAAACTATCGGCTAAACGGTCTGGAACCAGAAGAAAGCAATTTCATTTATGGCGATGTTTTTGATTGGTTGGACCGGTTCGCCAAACGAAACCGCCGGTTCGACCTCGTGGTACTCGATCCTCCGACCTTTTCGCGTAGCAAAACTTCAGGTGTTTTTCGGGCCGAGAAAGATTATGGGGCGTTATTACAACGCGCCCTTCGCGTAATCGAACCTGGTGGAATCCTGCTTTGTTGTCTGAACGCTCATCACGTTTCCGCCACCGAGTTCAGATACATTCTCAAAAACGGCCTCCCATCGCGTGTCGATTTACGGCAAATGCCAATGCCGGACGATTTCCCCGGAAGTGATTACCTGAAGAGTTTCTGGGTGCACTTGTAGACGCCGTAGCCTCGATCGTACTCGTTCTCGTCCTCGAGGTAGGCGTGCTATTCCGCCGAGCGTTGCCCACGTTGTTCGAGTTCATCCGCAGTTCTGATTTCTCAGCCGTCGAACGGGCAATACTTTCGATGACGAGGACGATTGCGGCTAGCGCCTCCAAGCCGCTTGCGCGATGACGCGCTTCACGTATATCATCCCGCGACCTTTTAAACTGTTCCCCTATGCTCAGATTGGCTTGTCTCCTCATCGCGCCTCTTAGTCTTTTGTTGGCATCCTGCGACAACAACACCCAAGAAGACTCTCGTTGGGATGCGATTTACAAGGACCTGGATGCGGGCAGCAAAGTCCAACCTTGGAAAGACGCGCAGCAGAGCTGGAACAGCTCTGATCACGGTAAGGACTGGAACTAGCGAGCGGTAGGGACGAGCTCCGGCTCGTCCTGAGATGGTGTTGCCGGTGGTTCCCATCACTCCGTTAAGCGATGCACTGACGAGCAGGAGCTCGTCTCTGGCGGGCCCAACGTTCAATCACGTAATCGGTGGTCTCTCGAATTGGTTCGACGAGCCGAAACTTGGACTCGAATTCCGGGAAGTAGGCATCTCCATCGTACTCATGCTTGACCCGGGTAATCAGTAGCTCGCGGCAATGGTCAATTAGTTGGGAGTAAATCTCAGCGCCGCCGATAACAAAAACTTCCGGCGAATATTGGGTCGGATCGAACGTCGAAAGATCTCGAACTATCTCGACCCCAGGCCAGGAACGGTTTCGACTCACCACCAAGTTCCGGCGACCGGGCAAAGGCCGTCCGATTGACTCAAAAGTGCGGCTTCCCATGAGGATCGGATGACCTAGGGTTGCTTCCTTGAACCATTTCTGTTCACCGGAAATACGCCAGGGAATCTGACTTCCTCGACCAATCACCCGGGATGGTGTCATGGCGGCGATTGCGATCATAAGCGGAGCTGTTGGAGGCTGGATGGTGGACGATTTATACACATTTTCGTAACGTAAGTTTACTAGCGCCGAGACTAATACTTGGCACGGTCTGAGCCGCCAAATCCACGCGTTGTGCCGGTTGCGTCGCTCAAACTGGGTCCAAAGCGTCTAAAATTGCAGTATGCAGCAATTTTTGTTGGCGGTATTCTTTTGTTTTAGATAGGACTTTATTTATAGCTTTTATAAATTCTAGTGCTACCACGCGAAGCACGGAGCGCTGCTGGGTAGAGCCCTTACCCAAAAATGCCCACATTGCTCGTCAAGAATGCTGATGTCCTTGTCGCCACGGAGATCCGGCGCCGCGAATTGAAAGCCGCGCGCTTCCTCCATCCATCATTCACGGACGCACATATTTATTCGCAGCTCAACCAGCGGAAATGAGTGCACCCGCTGTCCTTATCGCCAGCGCCAAGCTTCGTCCTGGACAGGATCAAGCGTTTTCGGCGTGGCAGGCGCGACACAATGCCATTATCCACAAATTTCCGGGGTTCATCAGCAGCGACGTCATCCCGCCTACCCAACCGGACAGTAATGAATGGACTCTCGTCTTGAACTTCCGTTCACAAGACGAACTCGCTACCTGGCAAAGTTCCGGTGAGCGTGCGGACCTGGTCCGCGAGGTTATCCCATTGCTGCAGGACGGAAACCTCGGTGAAACGGCCCGACCAGATCGTGCCGACGTCTCACCCGCCCTTAATGTAACCGAGGTGATCTTCTCCAAGATCAAGCCGGGCATGGACGCGACCTACCGCGAATGGGCGGTTAGAATTCAGGCGGCTCAAGCGAAATACGCCGGTTACCGCGGCATGTATCTGCAGCCGCCTTCCGAAAAAGATGGTCTTTGGACGACCATCATCCGCTTCGACACCGCCGAGCATCTCGAAGCTTGGATGGACGCCCCGGAACGCTCAGAGTTACTGGCCGAATCTAAAGCATTTATTGAGCGGGAACAGCTCATGCGGTTGGCCACCTCGTTCCCCGGCTGGGTGCCAATCAATCCTGTAACCGGTAAAGGACCTCCTAACTGGAAGACCGCTTTACTCGTCGTGTTGGGTTTGTTTCCGATCGTGATGCTCGAGATGCGTTTGTTAGGTCCGATCCTCACCGGTTTAGGCCTGCATGCATCGGCAGCCACGTTCATCAGCAACTGCATCAGCGTCGCGGCAACGACCTTCATCACGATGCCCCTTTTCATCCGCTGGTTTGGTTGGTGGCTTTTCGCAGATAAGACGTCGCCAACTTGGTTTGAGCCAGCCGGCTTATCACTCTTGGTTGTGCTCTTCGCTATCGAGATCGGAGCACTTTGGAATCTCCTCCCTTGGTGAGCATTGGCATTTCCAAACTACGAAAACGCTATCGACAAAGCACACGCAGCCGGCATACCGAGCGCCATTCCCGGCTCGGCCATGCTGCTCGAATCGTGAGGTCGGGCCAACGCGGAAACGCAGATTCTGCCAGCGGTTGATTACGTTTTGGAGCCTCGCCCTACCAACGCCATCGAGGACAACTACGAGAACGATTGAGGGAGCGAGCCTTCGCCTATACCGCGATTGGCGCCTTGATGGCTGGATGAGGATCGTACCCCAAGAGCTCGATATCCTCGTACACGAATTCCGGCAAAGTGGCGGGCACTCGCCGAAAATTGATCGTGGGCAAAGCTCTCACGGGACGAGATAACTGTTCTTGGACCTGATCCAGGTGATTCAGGTAAATGTGTACGTCTCCGAACGTATGTATGAACTCCCCCGGTTCGAGATCACAGACGGCGGCGACCATTAAGGTCATCAATGCGTAAGAGGCGATATTGAACGGCACCCCCAGAAAAAGATCGGCGCTTCGCTGGTAAAGCTGGCAACTCAAGCTTCCATCTAGCACGTAGAATTGGAACAAGGCATGACAAGGCGGTAATGCCATTTGCTTTAGCTCTCCCGGATTCCATGCAGTCACGATCAATCGACGGCTGTCCGGATTTTCCTTGATCATGCGTACCACTTCGCTGAGTTGGTCCACCGGTCGGCCCTCAGCGGTTTTCCAATCTCGCCATTGGGCGCCATAAACCCGGCCTAGTTCACCTTGAGGATCTGCCCATTCGTCCCAAATCGTGACCCCATTTTCGTTCAGGAACCGGACGTTGGTTTGTCCACGAATAAACCAAAGCAGCTCATGAACTACCGACTTGAAATGAACCCGCTTGGTCGTGACTAGAGGGAATCCTTTGGATAAGTCGAACCGAGCCTGTGCGCCAAAATAGGAGAGTGTACCGACACCGGTTCGGTCATGTTTCGGCCGGCCATCTTCCAAGACCAGGCGGAGCAGCTGATGGTATTCTTTCACCAGGAAAGAAGATATCCGCAGATTGCGCAGATTACGCGGAATTTTTTACACCCGAGTGAGCAGCAACTCCTACCTGTCGCAAAAAAATCTGCGTATTTAGCGTAATCTGTGGATATTTAGGCCTCACAAAACCAGGAAATAGAATGCAACCGCAAACGACGGCCGCTCTGGTCGATACCCAAAACCTTCCGGACCACCGAGAAGTTAGAATCGACCGCGTTGGTGTTACCGGGGTGCGTTTCCCAATTGTCGTTCGAGACAAAGCGCACTCTTCTCAACACACCATTGCCCGAGTGGCTTTAACCGTTGACCTGCCTCATCATTTTAAAGGTACCCATATGAGCCGCTTTATCGAGGTGCTGAACGAGCACGGCTCCGTGGTCCACGTAGATAATATCAAAGAAATCTTGCGCCATCTGCAGCAACGCCTGGATGCGCAGCAAGCGCATGTCGATTTCGAATTTCCCTTTTTTGTGGAAAAGCAGGCACCGGTTACCGGAGCGGTAGGCCTGATGGATTATAATGTTCGCTTCACAGCAACAGCTTCACGCAAGGAGTCCGATTTCGTGCTGACCGTGAAGGTACCGGTGACAACCTTATGTCCCTGCTCAAAAGCGATTAGTAAGTACGGCGCTCACAACCAGCGGGGTCAGGTCACGTTAAGCGTCCGTTTCAATAGTCTGGTCTGGATCGAAGAGTTGATCCAGTTAGTGGAAAGTTCGGCCAGCGCGGAGCTCTACAGTTTGTTAAAACGTCCCGACGAAAAAGCCGTGACCGAACACGCCTACGAACATCCAGTTTTTGTGGAAGATCTCGTTCGCAATATCGCGATCAAAGCCAATGCCGACTCCAGGATCACTTGGTATCGGATCGAAGCGGAAAATTACGAATCAATCCACAATCATAATGCTTACGCAATGATCGAGAAGGGTTAATCGCGCAGGCGGGAAATTGAAGAGCCTCGCGCAGCGGACGCAGCGGTCGAACGATAGAGATGACCTTTTTGCAAGGTCTGAGATTTGCGAAGCGGCACTCGTAAGCGAGGCCGCTTCACTAAAGAATCTAAACCAGCCGATTACTGCTGCTGCTTCTTGTCCTTCTCGTTCTTTTCACCCTTACCTGGGCCCTTGGGTTTCTCTTCACCTGGTTTGGCGTCGTTGGCCTGGTGGTGTTCCTTCTGAGTCTCGGCTTTTGGTTGCCCCTCTGCCTTCGGCTTCTCTTCGGTTCTTGCTTTCTCTTCGTGCTTCGCCGGATTGGCAGCTTCTTTACCCTTTACCTCTTCTTTGGTTGTCTGCTCTTTCTCTTTGGTTACCTCTTCTCTGCCTTTGGGCGGCTCGTTAGCTTTGGTCGTCTCTTCTTTAGTGGTCGTTGTTTCTTCTTTAGTTGTCTCCTTGGTCGCTTCCCTGCGTTCCTCCGTAGCAGCGGCCGGACGATTCACTTCTTCACCCGAGCCAGCGCCCACTTTGGTAACAGCGGTCCTAGTCGGATTGCCTTTATTGACAGCGAAACGTTGGTTGTTATCGCGAACGGCCCTTTCTTCATGGGTACGCTGTTCCTGAGTAGCCTCTAGATGCTGTTCACGGGCGAATGACTCTTCTTCCGCAGTCGGTCTGGCTTCGATCCCTCCAGCACCATTAAAGCTAACCCGGTTAACCGTAACATTCTTAATCACAGTACGGTCGACGTAAGTGTTATGAACGACTGTGTTATTCACATGCCAAACCGCGGTGTTACAGAGAAATCTGTCACCTTCCCATCTGCCGCCGACAAAACCGGATCCGAAATAACCGAACCCATAGTTAACACCGCCATAGAAACCGATGTGACGCCCCCAGTAGCCGGGATGCCAACCATAATGCCCACCTTCAAATCCCCAATAACCTGGGGTCCAGAGATATCCAGGTTGCGGAGCTAAGACCCAGACGCCCGGAACCCAATAATAATCGTCTTCTCCGTAAGCCCAGTAACCTGGTACCCAAATATAGCCGTCCCCAGGGCAGAGCGGCTGATCGTAAACCGCGAGCGGTGGTGGCGCGATGGTGATCGAAATATCTGCCGAGGAGAGCGAGGGCGCCATGCCCAGCAGTAACGCGAGTAGGATGAATCGAACTCTGATGAACTTCAGCATATTTTAGCGAGTATCGTGTCAGGTAATCGTGGTTTGCGTGGCCAACCTCGACACGGCTTAAGCCGGCCTGCGCAAGCGTTTTATCACAAGCTCAATTGTAAGGGCCGATCCGACAGAATGCGGGGCTTTTGACTGTCTAACCTAGACCACTCCATTGATACTAGGCAGGCATTTACCTGCTGCTCCATTAAACCGGAGAGACCAGAAATGGTTGCGCAAACTTTGGGGAGTAGCCAGAGAGGAGCTAGAAGCTAGAATCCAGGAGTCAGGAGGGGAAACCTGCAGCGTTGAGGATTGAGGCGGGACGGATCCGATTCGGCTGAGCACCAGCTCGCGGGCTCTTATGAACGGAGTGCCATCATGGCCAGCGCCTTCTCCTAGCTCCTAGATTCTAGCTGGTCGGGGCGCATTCCGCTGAAATACCGCGCACTGCTCGCGGTTGCGCCCCGAGAGTTTATGCCAGTTGAGCTGACTTACTTTTTCTTATCGTTGCCACCACCTTTTTTCGGCGCTGACGCGTGATGCTCAGAGGCTTTGGAGACGGAGTGATGTTCAGGCGCGTGGTGCGCGGTCGTATGATGCTCCGGAGCATGGTGCTCTGCAGCATGATGTTCGGTCGCATGATGCTCGGTACCATGATGTTGCGCCTCATGATGCTCTCCCTCATGATGCTCTCCTTCATGATGCTCTCCTTCATGATGCTCTCCTTCATGATGTTCTCCTTCATGATGTTCTCC
>JAFAZK010000227.1 GCA_019239825.1 Verrucomicrobiota bacterium
CTGGATATATCCAGTATCTCACCTTGGAACCCGCTCTGGTTATGCAAGGACAGGTATGGCGCCTGGTCTCGTATATTTTTATCCCAGATGTGTTTCTGGATTATCGCGGGGTCTCGATCCTTCAATCGGTTTTCTTTCTGCTCTACGTCTGGTTCATGATCTGGGTGGGCAACGCGCTTGAACATGCCTGGGGAGCATTTCGGTTAACCTTGTACTACGTCCTGGGAATGGCCGGCGTCACCATCGCCGCGTTCCTCCTCGGAGCTGGTCAGAGCGAAGGGAACAATCTTCCGCTTTTTATCAACGCTTCGCTGTTCTTCGCCTTCGCAACTTTGTTTCCAAACCTTCAGGTTTACCTGTTACTGTTCATTCCCGTTAAGGTGAAGTGGCTGGCCATCATTTTCTTGCTGCCGATCCTTTATACGTTTCTGACCTCATCTCTTTTGATTAAGGCAGCCCTTATCATTTCGCTGTTGAATTACCTTCTCTTCTTTGTACCGACCGCACTCTCCAACGCGCGTCATAATCGCGACGTGCAAAAACGCCGGCTAAAATTCGCGGCCGGTTCGGTGCCGGTCGACGAGCCACTCCACCGATGCGCGGTTTGTAAGCGAACGGAACGAGATGATCCGGAACTAGAATTTCGCGTGGCCCGAGACGGTGAAGAATACTGCGTCGAGCATCTGCCGAAGCCCGTGGGGAAGACTTAGGCATTCGACGTTCGGCCGTTGGGCGGGAGCTCACGCGAAAAACCCCACATAAGTCCTATAAGTCCCCTTGGTCCTATCCAGGTTAGGATTCCGAACGCGGTTATCTCACCTGCACCTGTTCACGCCCCAAGCCGAGTACGAGAACGAATCGCTACCGATCCGCAAAAAACGCTTGGAATTCGTGGAGCTTCGCTACGGCCTGACCGGAGTCGACTAATTGGGCTGCAAGCTGTAGACCTTTTTCCATCCGCGAAGCCAAACCGGCGATCACCAAACCAGCAGCAGCGTTGATCAGGACAAAATCGCGCTTTGCCCCTCGCTCCGTTCCCGAAAGAATCGCGGTCAGGGTGTTGGCGTTTTGTTCCGCGTCCCCGCCTCTCAACTCATGCAAACTCGGAGTGCGTAAGCCGAGTTGTTCGGGAAAAAGATGAAAATAGTTGAAGGATGAGTCCTTTACCTCGTGAACCGCGGTCTCGCCCAGTGTAGAGATCTCGTCCATACCGGAGCCACTGGGCACCTCTCCGTGCACTACCCATGCTCGTTTCCGTCCTAATCTGGCCAAGGCGAGAGCATACTTCTCCAGAATTGTAGGCGAAAAAACTCCTATCAGTTGGCATTCCGGGCGCAACGGATTTACTAGCGGTCCGAGCAAATTAAAGACGGTGGCCACGCCCTGTTCGGCTAGCTTTTTCCGGGCGTTGGCAACGGCCCCGAAGGCCGGATGAAACAAAGGTGCAAAAAGGAACCCGATCCCGATTTGCTCCAAAGCGGCGATCATCTTCTCCGGAGAGTTTTTTACCGGAATCCCCAGCTTCTCCAAAACGTCTGCTCCGCCCGAGCGGGAAGTGATTGCCCGGTTCCCATGCTTCACCACGGCGGCGCCGCCTGCTGCAACGATAAACATGGCGGTAGTGGATACGTTGATCAGTTCCAAACGATCACCACCGGTGCCGCAAAGATCGATGCTCGGTTTTCCATTGAGGTTCGCAGACGGGGTTACCGCCAAATTCAGAAAAGCTTCAGCGAAATAGCCGACCTCGTCGCCGCTTTCACCCTTGTCTCTGAGTGCAGCCAGAAAATCCGTCTTCTCTTCATCCGGAGATCCGGTATCAGCAAGAAAATTAGCCGCAACCCGGACCTCACTTTGGGTAAGATCGATACCCGCCCGCAGTTGTTCGATCAACTCCTTCAAAGCAGCTCAAAGCAAACCGATTTACAACCAGGTCGTAAAGACCACAAAGATAAATCCTTGTTGGATCTACGAGTGGCGGCTCTGTTGTCTTCGTGACTCATCCGCGAGCACACTAAGAGAAAGCATTAATTTGTCTAGAAGCATGACCAAGCAAACGCCGTCATCGCCGGGAGCGCCGGGAAGGAGCGCCTTAGTGATTGGCTGTGGTTTCGTCGGGGCACAGCTTCTCAGAAATCTCAGCCGGAGCGGATGGAAGGCGAGCGGAATAACTCTCTCGGAATCATCGGCCGATGCGCTCAGGAGTGAGGGATTGGAAGTTGTCGCTGCAGATCTGCGGATCTCTGATTTGCGAGCCCTCACCAAAAACGATCCATCCGTAGTGGTTCACTGTGCCAGCTCAGGCAAAGGAGGCGCAGTGGCCTATCGCGAGACCTTTCTTGAAGTCACGACGCGACTGATTCAGGACACTAACTTTGAGCATTTGATCTTTACTGGCTCCACCTCGGTTTACGCCCAAGCCGATGGCTCGCTGGTCACAGAGACGGATTCGGCAGAACCGGAGCGGGAAACGGGGAAAATCCTGCGAGAAACTGAGGAACTAGTGCTTGCGCATCAGGGAACGGTTTTGCGGCTAGCCGGGATCTACGGCCCGGGACGCTGCGTTCCCTTGGAGAAACTACTTTCCGGGGAGGCCGTCGTGGAAGGCGATGGTGAACGGATCATGAACTCGATCCATCGAGATGACGCAGTTTCCGCTCTTTACCTGGCCGCAGCGAACCGGTGCCCGGGCATTTTTAACGTTGCCGACAACACACCGGTGACTCAACTCGAATGGTTCCGATGGGTCTGCACACGCCTTGGCCGCCCTCTGCCCCCTTCTGCCCCTCGAAACCTGAACCGAAAACGCGCCTGGACGAGCAAAAGGGTGAGCAACGCCAAGCTCCGTTCGATGGGATGGTCCCCAGTGTATCCGAGTTTTCGCGAAGGGCTGGAGGAGCTGATCATCGAGCGAGGGTGAAGACGAATGGGCGAAAGGATCTTTGGTCAGGCGAGGCTCCCGAACGTTCGACCGATTTAACCGAAGCAAATCGCATGAATCCCTCCAGTCGACGAGAAAGGACTAAGATCGCGCCGAGCCGTGGTCCACGATAAACCACGGCTCGGCGCGTTTAATGGCCTAACAATTGTATTGGGCAGGCACCACCAGAAACTCCGTTGCACTGACGCGGACGTTCGTGAGCCTCGCCCCACCACGGAGTTGTCTTCCCCGTCGCCTATGCTCGCTTAGCCCGCGGCGCAACGACCAGCACCAGCACTCCACCGAGCAACACTGCTCCACCGATCCCATAGAACGCATAATCCGATTTCTTTGTCACATCGCTGACGGCACCAACAATCGCAGGACCGAAAAAACCGGCTAGACCACCCAGAGAATTGATCCAGGCAATCCCGGCCGCAGCGTTAGTGCCGGCCAACATATCGGCTGGGATCGGCCAAAAAATTGGGAACAATGACAATACGCCCATCGTAGATAAGGTCACGCCCGCCATAGTGAACCAGGTGCTGTGGCTAAACGCCCCGACGATGATAAGACCGACACAACCGACTATCGACCCAAAGAAATAGTGCCAACGCCGTTCGTTTGCGCGATCCGAGCTACGCCCGAAGATTACCATCGCTATCGCGGCGAACGCGTAAGGAATCGCAGACAAAAGCCCGACGTCGAGCGGATCACTGATGCCGGTGTTCTTGATGATTTGTGGCAGCCAAAACCCGACTCCGTAAAGACCGAGCGAATTGCAGAAGTAAATCAACGAAAGCACCAACAACTTCGGCTCCACCAGGACGCGAAGCAGCGGCAGCCGGTCTTTAACCACGTTCTCAGCATCGATGTTGGCTTCCAGCAGATTCTTCTCTGCCTCCGTTAGCCAGCGCGCAGACCGGATACCGTTCGGCAGCACGAGCGGAACGCAAACGCCGATTATAATGGCCGGCAAAGCTTCTACCAGGAAAAGCACCTGCCAGCCTCTCAACCCCCCTAACCCGGAGAACTGATGCAGTATCCATCCCGACAGCGAGTTACCGATCATTCCGGTGACGGCAACTGCCGTCATAAACCAGGCGACGATCTGGGCACGCCAAGTCGATGGGAACCAGTAAGTCAGATAAAGAATGATGCCTGGAAAGAAACCAGCCTCGGCAAATCCAAGCAAGAACCGCACGGCGTAAAATGAGGCGGCGGAATTCACGAAAAGAGTTGCTCCGGAGATAATTCCCCAAGTGATCATGATGCGAGCAATCCACAAACGTGCGCCGATCTTTTCCAGCAGAAGATTGCTGGGCACCTCGAAGATCAAATAACCGAAGAAGAAAATGCCAGAAGCAAACCCGTAAACCGAATCGCTCAAACCGAGGTCGCTTTGCATCTGCAGCTTGGCAAAACCCACATTGATACGGTCGAGATAAGCAGTGATGTAACAAACAAAGAGCAGCGGTAACAAACGCAGCGCAACCTTAGAATAAAGACGGTTGGTCGAAACGGGAGCAACTTGGGGGGAAACTGCCATCTAGCTGGAGGTTAGGAGTGGTTGGTCAGCGCCTTAAAATCTGAAGCCGAGGCAGCCAAGACGCCAAGACTTTGTGTCTAAATCGGGATATCGGAAATCAACGGAATACTGCGACTTTAGCCGGGCGAACTCGATCACGAGTTGCCGGCCAGGTGCCGATCAAGAAAACTCGCTACCGCGGAATAGATATCCGCCTCTTGCTTGGGAAAGATACCCGGCCAGAAATAAAATCCGTGGGGCATTCCCTCGACAATAGCCAGCTGCACATCCTGGCTGCCGGAAGCTTCTAGCTTTGCTGCGAATGCCCGGCAGCTGTCAATGAGCGGGTCGTGTGTGCCCACCGCAAGAAACGAAGGCGGATATCCGCTCAGGCTGCCTCGAATGGGGCTAGCGTGCGGGTGTCGCCATTGGGCGTAACGGCAATAAGCTCCCCTGGCAAACCCCAGGAAGGCAGCATCAAACACGACGCCAGTCGCGGCTAGCCTCTCGAATGATTCGTACTCCTCGAAACAAAAATCGAGAACGGGACCGAACATCGCTACGGCGTCGGGGACCGGTAAGCCACGGTCACAAACTCGTAACGGCAAAGCGGCCGCAAAATTTCCGCCGGATGAATCGCCAGCCACCCCTACGCGGCCTGGATCGCCGCCGATCTCGCCCGCGTGCGACCGAGCCCATTGATACACCTCCAGACAATCATCCAGGCCTGTTGGAAAAGGCCACTCGGGAGCAAGCCGATAGTTAACACTCACTACGATCACCTTTGCAACCGAACAGATTCGTCGGGTCATGTAATCGGTGTCCGCTGAAGAGCCGACCATAAATCCCCCGCCGTGACAATAGATCACCACCGGCCTAGGCACGGAGCCGGCGTCGGGATGATAGACCCGGCACCGAATTGGGCCGTCCGGAGACTGAATGCGCTTCTCGCTAACTGTCTGCCCCGGAAATAGATGCTCCCACGACGGAAGAACGGAAGCAAGGTCAGGAAGGTCTTGTCCTGCATAGCCTTCTCTAACAGGGCGGATCATGATGTCGCGTAAGGCGACCGGTTTGCGAAGCTTCGCAAGCAGCTCGTACATCGGAGTGGCGGGATCAGCAGCGTCGATGTGAGTAACCCCAGGGCCATCGCTACGCCGATCCACATCCAACAGCGGATCTTCTGGTTGCAAAGCCTGATTCATAGTGCCTTTTCCTTAGCCTGAACCGCCAAAAATTCCTCAGCGATTTTTTGCCGGTTCAGGCTCGGTGTTGTCCCACATAAACGCCATCACATCAGCAGATTCACCGACCGCTTTCGCCAATGGTTTGCCACCTCCGTGTCCGGCTTTGGTTTCGATCCGGATCAGGATCGGGTTATCGCATCCTTGGGCTGCTTGTAAGGTTGCGGTAAACTTGAATGAATGCCCGGGTACCACTCGATCATCATGATCCGCCGTGGTGACTAATGTCGGAGGATAGCACGTGCCAGGATGGATGTTGTGTAACGGAGAATATTTAATCAAATATTTGAAGTCCTCGGGGTTATCGGAACTACCGAAATCCGAAATCCAGGCGTACCCGACGGTAAACTTCTGAAACCGTAGCATATCCATCACCCCAACCCCTGGTACCGCGGCGCCGAATAGATCGGGTCGCTGCGTCAGGCACGCGCCGATTAGCAGACCGCCGTTTGATTTCCCGGTAATGCTCAGGTGCTTGGCAGTCGTGTACTTGAGGTTAATGAGCGTTTCTGCAGCGGCGATGAAATCATCAAACACGTTTTGCTTGTGTTCTCGCGTCCCAGCTTCATGCCAAGCCTGTCCATACTCGCCACCTCCTCGCAGATTCGGTTGTGCAAAAATTCCGCCTTTTTGCACCCAAGCGAAATAACCCGCGGAGAAAAACGGCTTCGTCGACACGTCGAACCCACCGTAACCAGTCAAGTAAACCTGGTTGTTGCCATCCAGCCGGCTGTCCTTTCGCCGCACGATAAACATCGGGACCCGAGTCCCGTCTTTGGAATGATAGAAGATTTGCTCGGTTACGTAATCGTCAGCATTAATGTCGAGCGACGGCTTTCTGAACACCGATCCTTTGCCGGTCTCGACATCGTAGCGGAAGATGGTGGTCGGATACAGAAACGAGGTAAACGCGTAAAAAAGCTCCGGCCGGTCTTGATCGCCGCTGATACTCTCAACGGAGCCAAGCGCCGGCAACGGGACCTCAGTGGATGAATGACCGTCCAGTGAGACCCCCTTCAGCTGGTTTCTGGCGTCAACCAGATAGTTCAATACCAGCTTGCCTCCAACGATGGCAGCATCTTCCAAAAGATCCTTGGCCGCGGGCACCACCTCATCACCCTGATTGGCTGCATGCGCGGTTAAGTCGAAAGAAAGGACTTTGCAGGTGGGGGCATCCTTGTTTGTTCGTAGAAATAGTCGCCCCCCTACCACCGCAATCGGCCAATACTTCCCGTCGAACCGATCAAAAACGGGTTGCACCTCCCCGTCCAGCTTAGGCAGGCCATTCTCTCCCAGATCTTTTACATAAATGGCAATCTTGTCCTCCTGGTTCTGAGACACCTGGATAATCAGATAGCGCCCATCCTTAGAAGTGGACGCGTTAAGGAACCACTGAGGATCATCTTTCCTTTGGTAGACCAGCACATCCTCGCTCTGAGGATGACCGAGTTGGTGATAGTAGATGCCCGGGATACCCAGTCTAGCCAGCTTCTGATCGGTCTCGTTATCCGGTTGCGGGTAACGCGTATAAAAGAAACCTGAGCCGTCCTTACTCCAACCAATATCCGAAAATTTTACCCATTTGACCACGTCCGGCAGCTCTTTTCCGGAGTCGAGGTCCTTTACATGGATCTCAGTCCAGTCTGACCCGCTGGACTCCAGACCGTAAGCAAAATATTTCCCGTCATTACTCAAGCCCTCGATTCCAACCGAAACCGTCCCGTCTTTCGCCAACTGATTCGGGTCGAGAACGACTTGAGGCGTGTCGGCCAAGTCTTTGACCGTGTAAATCACGCTTTGATTCTGCAGGCCGTCGTTCTTGTGGAAAATGTACCGCCCGCCTGTCCAGTACGGGGTACTATAGCGCTCATAGTTCAAAAGCTTGGTGACACGATTGTGAAAATCTTCACGATCGGGGAGCTTCGCGAGATAAGGTAGACTGATGTCGTTCTGTTCCTTGACCCAGGCAGCCGTCTCAGGAGAGTCAGTATTCTCCAGCCATCGGTAAGGATCCGCGACCTTCGTTCCAAAGTAATCATCGACCACATCCTGTTTCTTTGCGACCGGGTACTTCAAGGGCTCACCCATCACGATTTCCGCCATAGAAATTAGAAGCAAAAGCGCTCGTAGCATGCCCGACAACGGAAGCATTAAAAGTGAGAAGTGAGAAGCGATTAGTGAGAAGCGGAGGAGCGAAGGGGCGACTCGGCGAATGGGCGACAAGCCGATACGGCGCAAAACTTGTCCCGAAAGGACGTAAGGACTAAGCCTGGCGTTTTAATCCCAGGGACTGGTGGGAAAAAGACGTCTGCCCTGGGAGGGGCAAACGGTCGCCGCGTCGCCCTCTCGCCCTCTCGCCCTCTCGCCCTCTCGCCGTATCGCCCATTCGCCGTATCGCCGTGTCGCCCATTCGCCCCCCCGCACCTCTTGCTTTACAAGTGCCTCAGTACGTCCCATATTCCCGACCCTTATGTGGCTGTCGATTTTGATCCCAATCTTGCTGACCATCCTGGTGATTGTCAGCGTCCTGCTGACCTTGGTGATCCTCATGCAGCGGCCGCGCAGCGAAGGATTAGGGGCAGCTTTCGGCTCTGGGATGACAGAGAATATCTTCGGAGCGCAGACCACGACAGTCCTGACCAAGGCTACGGTTTACCTCGGTGGAATATTCTTCGGCGTTACCCTCCTTCTCACAATTTTGACCGCCAGGCAGAGCTCGGAACGAAGGACTGGTCTCCTCGAAAACGAGCTGAAAAATACAAAACCGGCTCCCACCGCGACGGTGGCGCCAAAAACGAGCGCGGTCCCGAGTCCAACAACCAGTTTGCCGAGTCCTACCGCTAACGCTTCCGGCACTCCTGCAGCCAGCGTGACACCGCAAGTGTCGACTACGCCGGTCCCCTCTCCGAGCACCGCCCTAAAAGAAGAGGCGAAACCTACCGCCACTCCAGCTACGCAAAATTCTCCGGTCGCTACTCCTTCGGTAACGCCTTAGGGACGAAACGGCGAATGGGCGAAACGGCGACGCGGCGATAAGGGCGTTGCAACGGTAGGGACCCACGCGACTTATGTGACTTATGTTGGTTGGAAGCTTATAAGTCTCACGTGTCCCATGACAACGCCGGGAACGCATTAGTCCCGACACTTGCTGATTCACCGCGTCGCCGCTTCGCCCCGTCGCCCTTTCGCCCATTCGCCTCTCACCTCTCACGTCTCACCTTTTACCTCTCACTGCTAGGTACCGCCGCGCTGACCATCTGCTCGCTCACCGGCTGCGATTCGCACGATTCCCGGGCCGACCTCGTGGTTCTGAATGGAGCAGAACCAGAATCGATCGACCCGGCCGAGATTACCGGGCAGCTTGATGGACGCATCGCTTACGCCCTTTTCGAAGGTTTACTGCACTACGACCGTTTTGGGCGTCCCCAACCCGGAATTGCGCAGTCCTGGGATATTTCGCCAGATCGGCGGACCTACACATTTCATCTTCGATCGGAGGCAAAATGGAGCAACGGTGACCCAATTACCGCAAACGACTTTTTGGTCTCCTGGAAGCGCACGCTATTGCCGGCGACCGCCTCAGAGTACGCCTACATCTTCTTCCCGATTCGAAACGCAGAAGCTTTTAACGAAGGCTCCGTAAAAGACTTTTCGGCGGTTGGGATTAAGGCACTCGATAGCCAGACATTGCAGGTAGATCTGGAAAATCCCACCCCCTACTTCCTGGATCTCTGTTGTTACGTGACGTATTTGCCGGTCCACCTACCGTCCGTAGAAAAGTACGGTGACGATTGGATCAAGCCGGGCAAGCTGGTCAACGACGGACCGTTCCTGCTGACGGAATGGAAACTGAACTATCGCATGCGGCTGAAAAAGAATCCGACTTTTTGGGACGCCAAGAACGTCCAGTTGGAGACAATCGATATCTTGCCGATCGATAACGCGATTACCGCATATAATTTTTATGCTTCCAAAGTTGCGGATCTGATCCTCGACAAAGGATTGACTCCGCCTTCACTTATTCCCGAATTGAAAGAGCGTCAGGATTTCCATGCCGCTCCGTTCCTGGGCGACTACTTTATCCGCTTCAACGTTACGCGTAAGCCGTTTTCAGATCCCAGGGTACGACAAGCTTTTGCCATGGTTATCGACCGGGACCGGATCGTCCGAAAAATCACTCAAGCGGGCGAACACCCGGCATACTCGTTCACTCCGCCCGGAACTGCAGGCGATTATCAGCCGCCACGAATGTTCGGGTTTGATCCGAATCGAGCCAGGGAACTATTAGCGCAGGCTGGTTATCCGGGAGGAAAAGGATTCCCAACGATTTCTTATCTGTACGACAACAAGAAACTAAACGAAGACATCGCGGTCGAGATCCAGAGTATGCTTTGGCAAGAGCTAGGCGTTCATGTCGAGCTCGCGAAACAGGAATGGAAAGTCTATCTCAACTCGACGAATCGTCTCGATTACGACTTTTGCCGGTCGAGTTGGATTGGCGACTACAATGATCCGACTTCGTTTCTTGAGTGTTTCGTGACAAACTCCGGCAACAATCGCACGGGCTGGAGCAACCGAGCCTATGACGAGTTGCTGACTGCCGCCGCCAAGGAAGGCGATCCACAAACCCGGCTAACAATCCTGGCCCAGGCAGAAGACATCTTGCTCAACCAGGGGACCCCTATTTGCCCGCTTTATTTCTACATGGGGATCCAGATTTACGATGGAACCAAATTTGGCGGGATCGAACCGAACCTGCTCGATAATCATCCCTTCCGCGAGATCTACCGTGTGAGTAGAGGGCGATGATTGGAGGGGAGCCGCTTTTGCGAGGCCGACGCGGTCGGAACCAGGGGAGCCGCTTTTGAAGGTTG
>JAFAZK010000281.1 GCA_019239825.1 Verrucomicrobiota bacterium
AGTCTCTCGCGCGCCCACGCGAAGTGTTTAAGCCGGTGATCACGCACTCAGCCTATTCGTTTATCATGGTCCACAATCATCCGTCGGGGGATCCCGCCCCTTCCGAAGCCGATATGCGCCTAACTAGGAGAATTCTCGAAGCCAGCAGAATTCTTCAGCTCCAATTGGTGGATCACGTCATCATCGGTACGCCCGCTCCAGGCCGGAGCTGCTATTTTAGCTTCAAGGAAGGCGGCGTCATTTCATGATCAGCTCTCGCAATTTTGACTAATTTTCACCGCTTCCATTGAATGCTAGAATGCGTGGTATGCACACGGCGGAACAAGTGATTGCGACCCTGCGGGCGCACGAAGCGGAGTTGCGGCGATCCGGCCTGCGCTCCCTATCGCTGTTTGGATCGGTCGCTCGCGGCGAGGCTCAGACAGAAAGCGATATTGACTTAGCCGTGGAATTGGATCCAGCCGCCCGGATTAACCTGCTCCGGCTCGCTGCGCTGGAACGGCGGATCGCCGAGCTGCTCGGCAATCCCGTGGACCTTTTGCCGGAGCCTGTGGAACAACTCCGCTTGCAAGAAAAGATCAACCGGGATCGCCTGCGTGCCTTCTAGCCATGAGTCGTCAGCGTCTCTTGCCGATATCATCGACAACATTGAGCGCATTCAGAACTACGTCGTCGGGCTGGACCGTGAGGCTTTTGGAGCCGATACGCTTCGGCGTGACGCCGTCGAACGGTGTCTAGAACGCATTTGTGAGGCCGCGTTTCGGTTGGGTGAACGAGCAGCAGAGTTGATACCTAACCAGCCTTGGGGCGACATCCGGGGCATGGGCAACCGACTGCGGCACGCTTACGATCGAATTAACCTCGACATCTTGTGAAACACAGTTCAAGACAGCCTGCCCAACTTGAAAGCAGACGCAGAGCAAGCACTCAGGAATCTGAGTCAATGATTTGCCATGCGCCGTAACAGCAATCTAACTGCGGCACTGGGCTCGGATATGTTCCAGCTATCTGGCCCCAAAGTCGTTTCCCTCATGCTTCCGCGATATTTCCATTACATCGAGCCGGGCGATCCGCTTGAATGGCGTCCTCGACCGGTTCATGCACGGCAGGCGGCTCAGGGAAGCGGATCGCACGCTCCTCAAGAAACACGCCGCGGAAAAGAATCCTAAGGACGACCGCATCCGGCGAATCCCACGCGCGTTGCTCGCGCTGACGGCCGATAGCAAAACAACCTACGACTCTCCCCTAACCCAGGCGCTGCTGAGACTGCGGCTAAGAACTCCTCGGTTCTAAGTTGCGCCTGGTGGCACGAACGTTTTTTGCTAGGCCGGACACCTCCCGTCTGTAAAAGATTTGAGTTTCGGTCGTCCGCTCGGATTGGTAAGACCTTGCCAGGATGAAACGATTTCTTTTGATTTTCAGTCCGCTGCTGCGTTCAACTCCACTAGCCGTAGCGTATGTTACCGCTTGCTTCATGCTTTCCGTCGCGGCGCACGCGCAAATCGTTGCATTGGGTGCCAGTGACGTAGCTGGCTGGTTCGGCGTATGGGACGGCCAGACTTGGCCTGCACAACTCGAGGAAATGCTGAAAGCCAAAGGCTACAATGTGCAGGTCAAGAACGCCGGCAAACCGGGTGACACACCGTCAGGACTATTGCACCGACTCGACTCGGCGGTCCCACCGGGAACCAAGATTGTGATCTTGGCAAAGGAGGGCTTATACAACAATGCTCAGCTATCCCAACTAATAGGGGACGCGGAAATGAACAGAGTACAGACCAAGCTCAAATCACGCGGTATCACCATAATTCCCGCGAATGCTGGCGGCGTCCTACACAAGCCTGGGCTTAGCGCAGACAACGTCCACTTAAACGCCGCCGGCCACAAGGAATTGGCTACGCGCCTTCTGCCTCTCGTTATTAGGGCGCTTGGAAGACCCTCTTCAGGCGGATAGTTCATGCTTAGCAGTGACCCAAAACCAACCGGCCAGAGCCAACTCAAAAGGGGTCGGGACTCACAAAACGGGCGTCCCAGCAAACGTGCTTACACGCTCGCGCACCAGGCCGAGTTCGCGGCGGCTCTAGGCTGACCGCGAAGACCACCCCTTTTTCATGCAGTAGTTGATTGTTCGTCGTTCTATCCCGTAAGAAAAGCTAACTAAGTCGGCGAAGAACCCAGCTTCAATGTGCGCGTCGATCCGAGTATTACCTCTACATAAGGCCCATATCACGTAAGGCCGTTCCGGTCTCGGAAAAGCCAAACCGAGAATAGAGAGCCAGAGCGACTTCATTTTCCGGGTCGACCTCGAGTTGGACCGCTCGCACCCCCATTGCTTTCAAGTCCTCACATATGGCTCTTAGGAGCAGCGCACCTCGCCCTTGTCCTCGGTGATCAGCGGTAATCCAGAGGTCGTCAAGCACCGCGATACGTCCGCCGTGGTCAATTGAATGACGAAAATAGACGAGCCCATAACCAATGTCCCGGTCATCAATCGTTAACATCCACGCCTGTCCAAGAGTTGAATTCGCACTGAGTTGACGAATGGCTTCCGCCTGCTCGGGGTCAATTGTGCGGCCACTCTCTCCATGGAAAGCCCGCACCAGACCAATCAATCGGTTAGTCTCGTGTGATCCGACGCTTGTAATCTTTGCTTCAGCGTGGTTTGGAGACGAACTGCTCACAACCATTTCCTCCGGTAAAAGATCGAACTCGGATTTCTAGCATTCTGTCAAAAGGCTGATTGGAAAGTCGAGCTTGATCAGGCTTTGATTCCGGGTCGGTCTCTGAGGGTGCACTGGTGCGAGAAATAGAGGACCTGGAGTAATGGAGCATTGCAGTGTTGAATTGCCGCATCTCCGTTTTCAAATGCACGCCCGCTGGCGCGGGGTCTGGGGACTTTGTAGTGCGCCCGCATACAATTATATACCATTCAAGTTGGCCAGTAAAAACTTGCCTGATCCAGCTAGAACCCAATGTTAGCTAAGCCGTTTTCGTCTTTGCTTTTGAGCGCGAGGCACGAGGGAGCAATCAACAAAAGCAAAAGACAGCCACTTCTCCCACGCGGAGCGGAAGCGAGCTCAAGATCAAAACGGAATAAATGGGGGTAGTCCGTAGGGGACCTGTTTATGCCGGATTTGAGCTTGAACTCGCTGGAGCGGAGCGCTACGCCGAGCGATGCTACCGAAAAGCACGAGCGTCATAACCGGTCAGCAACTACTTTTTAGCGGCATCCATATCCGAGTTTACGTAGCTTTGAATCACTCCCCTCAGGCCGGGTTAGCCCACCATCAATATGAGATTTACTCGCGAATCCTCCCAGGTTACTCCGCAAAAGCTGACGGCCGCTCGGCGAGC
>JAFAZK010000329.1 GCA_019239825.1 Verrucomicrobiota bacterium
TCCCACCTTCTCGATGACTGGCAAGAACGTTGGCGATCTGCTTAACGCTAAAGGGCTAACCTGGGGTTGGTTCGAAGGTGGATTTGCTAACCCTAGCCAGGTTCACATCGGTGCAGACGGCAATCCGAAGGCCGATTACATCCCGCACCACGAGCCATTCCAGTATTATCCCCAGACCGCTAACCCGACACACAAGCCGCCGTCGTCCGTCCAGATGATCGGGTACACGGACCAAGCTAATCACCAATATGACATCACGGATTTTTGGCAGGCATTGGCTAGTCACAATTTACCAACCGTCTCTTACCTTAAAGCACCTGCCTATCAAGATGGTCATGCCGGCTATTCCAGCCCGGTATTTGAACAACCATTTCTCGTTGAGACCATCAATAAGCTAATGAAATCCCCCTATTGGAGCCACCTGGCAATTATCATTTGCTATGACGACTCGGATGGTTGGTACGATCATGTCATGCCTCCGAACGTAAATCAGTCGCAAACTCCGTTCGATGTCTTTACCGGAAACGGCCAGTCCGGAACCAATCCACCGTTGGGTGGTTATCAAGGGCGGTTTGGCTATGGTCCACGATTGCCGCTTCTCGTGATATCGCCGTTCGCGAAACAAAACTTTGTTGATCATAGTCTTACAGACCAGTCTTCAGTCTTGCGATTCATCGAAGACAATTGGGGATTAGGCCAACTCGGTGATGGCTCGTTTGACGCGCTGGCAGGTTCCTTAATCAATCTGTTCGATTTCAGCACCACCACTCCCGCAGGTAAGTTGATTCTTAATCCGAAAACTGGTCAGCCCTCTAAATAGGTAAATTGTAAGATTTGTTCAATCGGGGGAGCCATTTGGCTCCCCCTTCTTCTTTTGTAGCGTTATCCAGAATAAACGACGCCTGCGGACACGACAGCGGAGCTCTGTCAGTAAGAGCTGCTGCGCACAGGGAGCGCGCCCTCCCCGGAATCGCACCCCACAACGATTATTTTTGCGATTCGCTATTGCTGCTGACTACGTTGATCCGGCCAAAGACGCCGTCGAATTCTTTGTTCGGACCAGCTGAATAATAAAGCGCCTTGGCGTCGCCGAGGCTTACTCCGTTTCCGAAGGTCAAAGCCCAGACACCTTCTACCGGGAGAGGTTTACCATCCGAACCGCGCAGACAATCAATGTATTCCCCGGTATTAGGATCAAAGGCGACGATGTTGTTATCTCCGAAGTTCGCCACCAGCAAGTCATTGGCAAACGCGCCGAAGGTGGCCGGAGCGATGACCAAACCCCAGGGGCTATTTAATTTACCGTGATCCTTAAAATCCATTACTAAGGTCCCGTCTTCGTTGTACTCGACGACATGACCGAGTCCAGGACCGTCGACCTCCTCTTGTCCCTCATCGCCGCTCACATCGAACTTTGCATAGGTAACAAATAAATGTCCGTCTAGATCCCACACGTTATAAACGTGAAAATCGCCGACTGCTGGCGGCACCTGAAAATGATAGGAAGCGGTCACATCGTGCCACCGATTATCGAAAACCTCGATCACGTTATTCCGAAAGTCGGCGGCAAAGATGTGGTTTCCGCCTTGTTTCTTATAGGCATCGCTATTGAAAGCGTTGTTGGTAAGTGTACCGCCGGTATATACCGGATTAGCCGGATACGGCTTGCGCGCCGACGTCTTAGAGTAGTCGATCACTAATACCGCCTGATCCATCGCAACCTTTGTATTCGCACTCCAAGCATTCAAAGCGCCGTCTTCGGTAAAAAAGATGAACTTGGCCGGGCCAGAGAACCCTTGGGGAATTCTGGTCGGAGTACCTGTGGTCATATCCATGGCCGGACCGGAGATAGGGAATTCGATTGGCTGTCCGGGCAAATCGCTGGCGGAATTGTAGGCCTGCCCGGTCACATAAGCGATGCCTCGGTCGGTCCATTTTGGCGTCTGTAAGGTTACTGTCTTGAGGCCATCCTGATGTAAAGGATTCGCATTCACATCCCCGATGTATTCGACCGAGGTACCGGTGGCAGCGTTTGCGATCCAGAAATGTCCACCGGCGCCGGGTGGCCGAATGGCAACCCCCCAAGCGTCGACCATTTTCTTGTCAATAAGCTGTGGGTGATATTTAGGATCGTTCGCGACTAGGACCGTATTCACGTAGGCGTTCTGTGCCATCGCAGGGGCAGCGATCCCACAAGCTGCCAAGATGAGATGTCTGAAAATCTTCATTTCTAGAAATAGTTTCACGGCGAGCCCTCCTTGAGGACGGCTCGCCGTGTTCAATACATTCGGAATTGGTAGATTTGCTGGCTATGCCTACCAGCGAACTATCTACTTGGGAAGATTCTTCGGGATAACTCCGGGCTTGAACATATCGGAGATATCCATGGTCCCATCTAGTTGCGGATTGGCCGCGTCATTCAGATACCCAGTCGGGGTGTTTGCTCTCAGACCGAAAACCTTTTGCCAGGTGGCTAGATCTGAGGAGTGGGTGTAATCCTTCGTGCTAGCGTAGGCGTTGCCCTTAGCCAACTTCGAAATGACGATGAAAGGCAGAGTATGGCTGAAATCGTTTTGGTTCGTACCTTCGGTTTCATCCGTCCAGATAACAATCACCCCGTTATTCTGATACGCCTGTGAAGCCATGATGGTCGGGATGACGATAGAGAGGAAGTTATCCGCCGCTGCGATTTGTGAGAGATCACCGGTATAAGAGACGCCCTTGTAGGTGAATCCGTTCGTGAGAGCGGAGTGCATCTCGTTGTACTGGTCCGGAGTAATTAGGTTATATCGCGCGACTTGGTTGTTCTGTAGGTCTTTGAACAGCTGCTGCAGCGGACGATAGTTTTTTCTCTTCTTGTTCGTGGTATCCGTCACGTTGCCGCCGTTGGTATCCCTGAAGAACAGGGTGCCATCGTGCTTGCAAGCAAAGTTGTACTGATTGCTGCCGTTGAACGGGTTGGTATAGCTCGGCGAGGTTCCGCTGAAACTGGTGAGCGGTACGCTCCAATCTTTCTTCGGTGCCGGAGTACTGGTGATGGTGCCGCCGGCGTTGTTGAAATTGCCGCCATCCGTATTTAGCAGGTCAATGTCTTCCTGATAGGAATACCAGCTGAGCCCGTTCTTCTCCATCAATCCGGTCATATGTTCACCGGTATACGTCGTGTTGGCAGCCAGAAATGCTGCGATTGCAGCTACACTGCCGCCCGGTACAACATAGGGGTCGTTGTCGTTGAAGATACCGAAATTCGTTCCGGCTTCCTGCCAGAGGTAGTTCGGCTCGGAAGGATGGATGCTCGGATTGTTACCAGTCGGGGTGGAGAGCACGTTATGGTACGCGGTCGCGTACGAGACTTCCTTCGAGTTTTTGCTCCCTGGGTCCACCAAGCTGTTGATGTACGGAGCGGCCACGCTACCGAAGATCTGATTCGGTGCACTGGTGTCACTCGCAGGCTGTGTCCAGTTGTGGTTCTCCAGTTCTATGTAGAAAACGGCTCCGATCTTTTTGTTCGCACTCTGAGCGAAGGCCGTCGATGAGAGACAGGCTACCAGGCTGGTGCCAGCGACTGCGCAAGCAAGGCCACCGGCCATCCGGGCAAGGAGGGGATTGTTTAGAAGCATAGTGTACGTTTATGAGAGCTCTTTAATGAAAGAGCAGGCGATAGTTAGTCGCGATCGTAGCCCGGGTCACGTTACGTTTTAGCCATAATCTAACCGTTTTGTCACAGTCGCTAAGATCCACGGGTTGAACGCACTATGCCCGTCCTGCCATTGCATTTTGCGGCTATTCGGCGCTTCATCGCAAAACTTTGCGAACTCGGTATGACGTGAGATTTTTCGCTTCGTGGAGACATCCGATCAGCACGAGTGGCTGGAAGCCGACGGCCTGGGCGGCTTTGCCAGTTCAACGACCTCCGGAATCCGGACTCGGCGTTATCATGCACTTCTTTTGACCGCTACGAATCCGCCCGCTGGCCGATTCGTTTTAGTCAACGGGTTTGACGCGTGGATCGAGCACGGCGGTACCCAGTTCTGGCTTTCAGCCCAGCGCTATGCCCCGGATGTTCTCAGCAAGAACGAATGTCTGCGGAGTTTCCAGTTTCAGCCGTGGCCGCAGTGGAGTTATCAGCTAGGGCTGGATCTCTGGCTGGAGCACGAAATCTTCGTTCCCCACGGACAATCGCTGGTGGTAATGAGTTGGCGGCTCTCTGGCCAGGTAGAGGAGGGCTA
Source organism: Verrucomicrobiota bacterium (assembly GCA_019239825.1). Lineage (GTDB taxonomy): Bacteria > Verrucomicrobiota > Verrucomicrobiia > Chthoniobacterales > JAFAMB01 > JAFAVN01. Next base: position 4,230 of record JAFAZK010000329.1, read on the forward strand.
TGCTCTCACAGTGAAGCCGTTCTTATCCGGACGCGACTATCATTCGACCCATCACCAGAACGATGCTTTCCGCTTCGAGCCCATCATAGAATCAGACAGAATTAGATGGCAGCCCTACGGTGATATCCCAGCGATCGTGTGCCGATCTCAAGCGAGTTACCATCACAATCCACAGTGGTACCGAAACTTCCTCTACACTGAAGAACAAGCACGCGGTTTAGATTTTCTGGAAGATCTGGCTGCGCCAGGTGACTTGGTCTGGCAATTGGACAGCGGGAATCGAGAAGCCGTACTTACTCTCCAGGCCGAAGGATTTTCGGAGATTAATAGTAGTTCGCTGGAAGACTTGGTGGCCGCGCTTCGTCTGAGTGAACGCGAGCGGCGTACTAAGAAGACTGATGTCATCCAACGTTCTGCGGAAACCTATTTTGTTCGTCGAGGCACCGGTCAAACTGTCATTGCCGGTTATCCCTGGTTTGGCGATTGGGGCCGGGATACTTTCATTTCTATTCGCGGTCTCGCCATTGCTTCGGGCAAATTGGAGGCGACTCGAGATATTCTCCTGGAGTGGGCGAATCATGTTTCGGAAGGGATGCTCCCAAACCTCTTCCCGGACCGCGGCGCCACCCCGGAATACAACTCAGTCGATGCTTCGCTCTGGTTTATCATCGCTGCTGGTGAACTTCTGGATGCAGCCTCCGCGCATCCCGGATTAGTGGATAATACCGGCGCCCAAAAGCTCAAGGCTGCTATCGAAGCGATTTTGTCCGGCTATCAAAAAGGTACGCGCTTCAGGATCCACCAGGATGAAGATGGGCTATTGGCAGCCGGCGTCCCTGGTGTCCAACTCACTTGGATGGACGCTAAGGTCGACGATAAGGTAATTACCCCGCGCGTTGGTAAACCGGTTGAAGTGCAAGCGCTCTGGATCAATGCGCTGGCTATCGGCAAAAAGTTTTCTCCGCAATGGGAATCGCATTTCGAAAAAGCGCGCCAGGCTTTCGAAAACCGATTTTGGAATGACGCTAGGCAACAGTTGTTTGATGTTGTGGACGTTGATCATCAACCGGGTGTTATCGATCCAGCTACGCGGCCCAACCAGATTTTTGCGGTGGGTGGACTACCGTTGCCGGTTTTAACTGGCCCCCGTGCCCGCCAGGTTGTTGATCGCGTAGAAGCTAAGCTGTGGACCCCGAGCGGCCTCCGGTCATTGGCTCAAGATGAACCGGGTTTTGTTCCCCACTATTTTGGAGGTCCCCGGCAACGCGATTCCTCCTATCATCAAGGCACCGTTTGGCCTTGGTTAGCCGGAGCGTTTATCGAGGCTTGGGTACGGGTCCGCGGAAATACACCGGAAGCTAAGCAGGAAGCGCGCGAACGGTACTTCGAATCCATTCGTTCTCTGATGAACGCATCCGGTCTCAATCACGTGTCAGAGATCACGGATGCGGTAGAGCCTTATACTCCGCGAGGATGCCCGTTCCAGGCTTGGTCTCTGGGCGAACTTTTGCGTCTCGATCAGGCGGTACTAACGCCCTGAACCCAACCATCCTTTAGTTCCCGCTGCCACCAGTTGCTCCCGTTGCCCCCTCTGTTCCCGGCCCTTGCGGCGTTAATCTAAAACTCTGTATGTGCTTGAGGAGCGTATCACCGATCGTCGCCCACTGGGATTCTTTGGCGGTCGCGGTGATCAGATAGATTTTCCCATTCGCGGAAACGGCTCGCGCATAAAAATGCAGGTCGGAGCCGTGGAACGATCCGGTATATTCCACGTTCCATTCGCTATCGCTAGGTTGCTGGTCGGATACCACCTTCCATTTCATTTGTTCGAACTGGCTCTTGGAGGTTGTCGCGTAATCCTTGATCGTCCCGGTGTACGGCTGGATCTGCACATTGATGTTGGGCGCGAAACCATCTGTTGCTGGCAGGAAGGTTTGAAGAACGGTCGTCGGACTCGACGCATCCGGAGCTGCGTCCAGCGCTTCGATTTGGAAACCGTAAAGTGGGAGGTCGATAGTGGCGGCTCTCGACCGAGAAGAAATCGCCAACGAAAACAATGCGGCCACGATCAGCGCCTTAGTTGTATTCTTCATAAAACGTAGACCTATATTATAACAGGTCGCCGGGATCGTCATCACACCTGCCTTGATCTCAAAACGTGATTGTTGTCCTAAGTCCGAGAACCACGGCATTAGCCGCATGAATACCAGCACTCGGTTTTAAATAATATTGAAAGTCCGGCTGTAACTGCCACCAAGGCGCAATTTGCAGATTGTAGGTGACCTCAAGCACGGATTCGGTGCTCAGTGGTTGGCCGCCTTCGGCCTGGTTAAACTGGCTCGCGTGGTGGCTCACTTTGCTGCAGGCTGCGCCAACCGCCAGGACGTCGTCGGTACGGCCGGGCAAAGGCGCAAGCAGACTTACTCCGCCGTCCGCATAAAACGAGACTAGATTGCGTTCAGCTGGCGCCCCGCCGATTCGTGTCCAGACAGCGAGGGCAGGCCCTTTCTTTCCCTGTTCATTGTTTTGCCGCCATACCATTTGGTCCGCCATAAAGAAAATACCGTAGTCACCATCTTTAACGACGTCCGGTCTATAGCCAACATTAGCCCGAGTCCCGCTATGATAAAATGCCGCCACCGAGTAGGTGCCGGGTAAACCACCGTTGTTGCTGTTAAGGTGAAATCCGACCTCATTGAAAAGAAATGCGCCACTACTTTTGCTGATCGGGAAAGTAACACTATGCCGATTAACGTTCTGGGCTTGGACGCTGCCGCTAAAGATCGCGGCTTTAAGGAAAAATGTTTTACCGGGTTCGAGATCGAATTGTACGGCCGGAGTGGCCATCGGGAAAAGCGGCGAATAGGGAAGGTTCGCGCTTAGCAGGGTGAACTCGTCGAGAGTGCCGTTGATAAAAAGCCCTTCGTAAGAATTGCCAAAAAATTCGTCATGGCTAAGCAACTGGCCGGCCTGAATCCGCAATTGATTGTTGAAGAAGTCTTGCTCAAAATAAACTTCTCCCAGACGGATCGTATTGTAACCGTAGATATTACTGAAACCGGCAATGTCCCCGAGGGTCTCATGGGTAAGGCTGGAGCCGTGCAGTTCCAGAACGCTGAAGTAAACTTTTGCTCCCGACCAACCAATGAATTTACCCAGGTCCAGGTTAGCGCCAAACGTCAGCAATCCATCATAGCTAACCACATTTCTGGTCTGGCCAAGGGAATCGAGTATCGATCCGCCGGAGACGTTCCCAAAAACTTCGCCTTGATAGTTAGCGAAGAGATCGACGCCTCGTTCGTATAACCGGGTGCGAATGCCATCGTAATCGCCCGCGAGATAATCTCGTTGCGGGATTGTCGGTAGCAACCAAGGGCCGGAAACGTTTTGGGCGTGGAGTGGTGCCAACGAAAAAAGGCCCGTGATTGTAACCAAAACTAGGACAAGGACGACCAGTTGATTGTGCGCCTTTATCATCCTGTTCTAGACCTCCAGAACGGGCACTACCTGGGTCGACAGGAGATCTCGACCGACGATCCCGGGGGAGGCACCGATTTCAGGTAGACGGCAAAGTGAGCCTGAGTTGCCAAACCATGCCCCGGCGAGCGCAGATAGCAGTCGGTCGTAGTCTGCTCCAGAACTTCGCCATGCGGTCCTCGAACTACCACGTCGAGCCTCATGTTAGGCCCGAGCGAGCAGCAACCCATACTTCGTCGGGCCAAACCGGAAACAAGAATTCCGCCGGACTGATCCTTGCGAGCGTGACCCACCACGATGTCCACAAAGGGTGTGCTACGTAATTCGAGCGGATATTTGTCCGGTACCTCGGGAATAACGAGTGCAGAAGCAAAATCGAGAAAACCATCAGAGTGGTGGACAGACTCCACCACTCCCCCACGAGCGTGGTACACGACGCCCCCCGAAAGCAGCAGGCTCAGAGCAACTAACAAACGAACCTTCAAAGCGAAGAGATTCATAGTCCGTGATCTGTGCCTCAGCAACAGGATTGCGGGATGACGCCGCCGATCTCCAGGAGCTAGAATCTAGAAGCTAGGAGAGATCCGCGCCGGATAAGTCCGGGAGGTAAAAGGAGCACAATTAGACTGGTGGAGTACCCAGCAGTCCTCCACTGCGTCCACCGTGTCCACCGTGTCCACTACGTAATCCTCCTAGCTCCTTTCCCTTTAAACACCAACCACAACCCAACCAAAACCGCGCCCATCCCGGTCAGACTGAGCAGCCCCAGCCTGTTCCCAAGTAACAAATAATCTAAGGCGGCGGTCACAACCGGGACCAGGTAAAACAGGCTGGTAACGTTGACGAGATTGCCCGTGCGAATCAGCCGGTAAAACAAGAGCTGGGCCACAACGGAAATGATCAGGCCCAACCATAGTAAGGGGATCAGAAATCCGAGATCAAAACTGAGGGTTAATGGTTCAAATGGGAGAATGACGACACAGAGCATCAAACTCATCGAGTACTGCAGGGGCAAAACCTCCGCCGGTTGCTCGGTGACTGCTTTTTGCAAAATCGCGCCCGTCGTAATGCAGGCCAGCGCGCCCAAACCAAAACAAGTCCCCGCGATAGAGGACCGGGCCGCATCGATGCTTTGGTGTACCACCAGGATTAAGCCCGTTAGAGCCAAGCCTAATCCGGTAATCCGCAAAACCGAGAAGCGCCGCTCGAATAAGAGCAGCGTCAGGACTGGTTGTACGCCCAGTAAAGTCGCCATAACGCCTGGAGTCACTCCGTGTTCTAGGGCCAGGAAATAGCAAACGGAGTAACCGCCGGTGAGTAAGAGCCCGATTATAGCAATGCGGACGCGAGTACCACTCCGGGGCAGCCAACGTCGCCGGTAGATCCCAATGACCGTTAGAACGGCGAGAGCGATGGTAAAGCGGAACACCAGAAATATAAGGGCGGAAGCATGTTGTAGCCCCCATGCCGTAAGGATTGCACCGCTGCTCCAAATGAAGATGAAGAGGGCGGTGGAAGCAGAATTATTTAACGTGGACTTAGAGCTCATTTTCGATCGGGCGAAAGGACCGGGTGCGAAGAATCGGCGTGCCCGACGCCCGATTCCAAAACGGTAGAGATGAGCAGGAGACCATCCCTACCGACGTGCGAACCCAGTCGATAAACCAAATAAAATAATTGTTATTATATAGCCTGGATCAGTTGATCCGGTGGCCTGCCCTGAGCAAGCCTAAGGCCGTCGAACGGGCCCGCCCTGAGCAAGCCTAAAGCGCGTCGAACGGGCTTGGTCAGAAGACACTGAATTCCTTCGGAATTCAGGCGCGGCAGTAAGGCAGAAAAGCTGTCGACGCCGAATATGGCGCCCAACTTGTTAGGGCGCCGGCGGTGGCGGTTGCGCGCCGGAATGAGCGGGGTTTGGCGGTGGGACGGCCGCAGAAACGATCTTCGCGCGAGATATCAGGATAACCGCTGAATAAGCGGCAGCAGCGAAACTAATTCTGTGCGTGTCCATAACGATCAAGTCTCCGGAATGTCCGAGTCGGACAGCTACCTGTAGGCGGAGCGATTGGAATCGTCAAGAAGGTCGTCCTTCCCGGCGGGGGAAGGCGAGCGTCCCCGCGCTGTGGAGGGGACAGACGACGACTGGAGGGGAGCCGCTTTACACCGTGCCCAAAGACATCGCTATATTTGTGCTAGGGCGTGCCTGACCACAGACCGTGTTAAACAGGCGGCTCCCGCTAACGAGCCACGGTGTGATATGTTCCTATGGCCAAATGCAGGAACGGTATTCTGTAAGCCGCACGTCCGGCGAGACATCGCGTGCGGTAGTTTCCGGGAGCCGCCCGTTTAACACCTTACTTTGGCCTTCCGCGCCCTGAAAGAATATCGCCCGATCCTGAGGTACGGTATAAAGCGGCTCCCCTCCAGTGCCCGGACGCTTTATGCTTTTCGGATCCGGTTCCTATTCTTATGCTCGAAGAGCCCAATTGTTGGGTTCCCTTCCCCCAGAAATCGACGAATCGATGTCCAGCGCGCGCCATGGAGGGGACAGACGACGGCTGGAGGGGAGCCGCTTTACACCGTGCCCAAAGACATCGCTATATTTGTGCTAGGGCCTGCCTGACCACAAACCGTGTTAAACGGGCGGCTCCCGCTAACGACCCATAGTGTGATATGTCCCTGTGGCCAAATGCAGGAACGGTATTCTCTAAGCCGCACGTCCGGCGAGACATCGCGTGCGTAGCTTCCGGGAGCCGCCCGTTTAACACCTTACTTTGGCCTTCCGCGCCCTGGAAAGAATATCGCCCGATCCTGAGGTACGGTATAAAGCGGCTCCCCTCCAGTGCCCGGACGCTTTATGCTTTTCGGATCCGGTTCCTATTCTTATGCTCGAAGAACCCAATTGTTGGGTCTCCTTCCCCCAAAAATCGACGAATTGATGTCTAGAATAACCCCCTCTGTTCGTCACGCTATTAAGCGAGAAAATACTATGAGCCGAGTACGAGTGTTGGTTGGAACTAGGAAGGGGGCTTTTATTCTGACTGCGGATGGGCAGCGCAATCAATGGGAAGTCAGCGGACCCCACTTTGCGGGCTGGGAGATCTACCATGTGAACGGATCGGCGGTTAATCCGGATCGTCTGTATGCCTCGCAGAATACCGGTTGGTTCGGTCAGATGCTGCAGCGATCCGATGATGGTGGCCAGACTTGGGAAGCGGTAAGCAACGAGTTTAAATACGAAGGTGTGCCCGGTACGCACAAATGGTACGACGGCACTCAACATCCTTGGGAGTTCAAGCGGATCTGGCACTTGGAACCTTCACTCACAGACGCCGATACCGTTTATGCCGGCGCAGAGGACGCCGCGCTTTTCAAGACCGTGGATGGTGGCCGCACGTGGCAAGAGTTGCCTGGATTACGTGGAGTGAAAGGGGATCTCTGGCAGCCCGGCGCCGGCGGCATGTGCGTGCACACCATTGTTCTGGATCCGAAAAATCAGAACCGGATGTTCGTCGCGATCTCGGCTGCCGGAGTTTTCCGAACTGACGACAGCGGCCACAGATGGAAACCGGTAAACCAAGGGCTCAAATCCCCATTTGAGCTACCGGATCCGGATGCTGAAGTTGGACACTGCGTTCATCGGATCGCCCTGCATCCATCTGACCCGAACACTTTGTTTATGCAGAAGCACTGGGATGTTATGCGGTCCGATAATGCTGGCGACTCCTGGTCCGAAGTGAGCGGCGATCTGCCGTCAGACTTTGGGTTTCCAATTCAGGTACACGCCCATGAGCCCCAAACTATCTACGTCGTGCCGATCAAAAGCGATTCCGAGCATTTTCCGCCGGAGGGCAAACTGCGAGTTTATCGTAGCCGGTCCGGAGGAAACGATTGGGAGGCCCTAACGAAAGGATTGCCTCAGAAAGATTGCTACGTAAACGTGCTGCGCGACGCAATGGCTGTTGACGCGCTCTACCCGTGCGGGGTTTATTTTGGGACGACTGGCGGACAAGTTTACGTGTCTGCCGAGAACGGAGATTCTTGGAATCCGATCGTGCGCGACCTGCCCGCCGTGTTGTCGGTCGAGGTCCAGACGCTACCATGATCCGGGTGACTCTTCCTTATCACTTACGTACGTTAGCGAAAGTGAACGACGAAGTGGAGCTCACCATCGACGGGCGAGCTACCCTCGGATCGGTTCTTGACGCGCTCGAAGCCCGTTACCCGGTGCTCCGCGGAGCGATTCGGGACCGTCTCACTTCGCAACGGCGTCCCTTTGTTCGGTTCTATGCCTGTCGAGAGGACTTGTCTCTGGAACCACCGGACAACGCGTTGCCCGACGCGGTCGCAGATGGTCAGGAACCACTTTTGATCGTCGGCGCCATGGCCGGGGGCTAAGACCGGTAGGGGCGAGCCGCTGCCGGTCTGTGTTCTGCTCCGGAAAGGGAATAACCGCAAAAGGCGCAAAAAAGCGCATACGGATTTTGTAGGATTTAGCCCGTACTCGGAGTCCTGTCTCGCACGTGACCGATTCATCTAGCCTCAGCCGGCTTTTTCCGTTCTGTGCCTGTTCGCGGCTATTCTTTCCGGGAGCAGAACACGGACGAGCAGGAGCTCGTCCCTACCGGTCTTCCCGAAGCGGAAGCAGGTTTCACCAAAAAGTCACGCAACTGCCACTCAACCGGCACGTTTGTTTGATGACAATTTTGTAATTGGCTCTGCTGAAGTGACCACGGGGGTAGGTCTTGAAAGCACTCAAACCCGTACTAGGCGGATTCACTGCGTTCCTCAAGCACCATGGATGGGAAACGGACTACCACCCCCGAACGACTTAGAGGGAAGGAACAGGAGGTATAACACTTTGTTGGAGGCGCTGTGATCCAAGTCTCTTAAAATGAAATCCATTCAGGAGTACATCGATGAGCGGCCAGTGTGGCCGGACGGAACCCAGATCTCTGGGGCGCCGATGACAGGCATGCAGTGGCTGATTTGGTCGCTTGCGGCCATCGGCAAGTTTTTCGAGGGCTACGTTGTCTTTATGACCGGCGTGGCATTGCCGTTGATCTCTCGTGACTTTGAAATTGGATCAGCGCAGAACGGATTGATAGGAGCAGCTAGCTTGCTCGGTATTTTGGTCGGAGCGGTAGGGCTCGGGGGGATGTCCGACCGTTTTGGCCGCAAGCCGATGTTCATCATTGAGATGGTCATCTTTGTAGCGTTTTTGATTCTGCTAACTGTGAGCGTGAATTTCATCTCGGTGATTATCTGCCTGTTCGGCATTGGCCTCGCTCTCGGGTGCGACTACCCAACGGCGCATATGATCATTTCGGAAAACACTCCGAGTCATAGCCGGGGTAAGCTGGTTCTGGCCGCGTTTGCGTTCCAGGCTTTAGGCGCCCTCGCCGGTACACTAGTTGGTTGCGCGGTTCTATCTTTGGTCCCGAATCTCACCGCTTGGCGTTGGATGTACGCTACCGTTTTGATTCCCGCCTTAGCGGTTACCATTGGTCGCTTCTATGTGACCGAGAGCGCAAATTGGTTGCTCGCGCGCGGTCGGATTGAGCAAGCTCAGCGAGCCGCGAAGAAGTTGCTCTTTCGAAAACCGCAGTATCCTTCCAGCATCGATCTCGCCCACCAAGTGGTCGCTGCCGCTGAAGGTAAATCGGAGGGGGGCGGCTTTCTGGCGCTATTCAAGAAGCAAAACCGGCGCGCAACGATCTTTGCCTCGGTTCCTTGGTTTCTGCAGGATCTCGGAACTTACGGTATCGGGATCTTTATACCGACGATCTTGGCGATGACCATCGGTGGAAAGGTGGAGCACATTCGCAGCGTCAGCGATCTCATCGCAGACGGTATCGTCGCTGCTAAGGGAGCGGCCCTTATTACCGGACTGCTTATCGTCGGGATTATCTTTGCCGTATTCTTAGCGGATAGAGTTGGCCGAATCTGGCTGCAGGTTGTCGGCTTTGTTGGCTGTGCTGCCGGCTTGCTGGTGGCGTCTTTCTCGTTCTACACGACCGGGTCTACCCAGACATTTCTGATCTTCGCTGGGTTTATGCTCTTTAATTTCATGACCAACCTGGGTCCGAATGCCCAGACCTATCTGCTTGCTGGAGAAGTTTTCCCCACATCAATCCGCGGGATCGGCGCAGGCGTGGCTGCTGCAGTCGGAAAAATCGGCGCTGTTTCTACCGGATTTCTCTTTCCGATTTTGCTAGCCAGCATGGGAACCACATCCGTCCTCTACATCTTAGTCGTTACCTCGTTGATCGGGGCAGTCGTCACTTGGATGTTCCGGATTGAGACCAAGGGCGTCAATCTCGACCAGATCGGACGCGAAGAAAGCACCGGGAGAATGGAGTCGGCGATCGCGACCCCCGCTGTCTCCGGTAACGGTAGCCACTAACCCTCCTTAGAAAAAGCAATGCGAACTACCAATTCAGCGAACTACGCAATCTGGCGTCGACTTGCCGCCGTTGTCTTTGCTGCTTGCTTGGCCGGTGCCATGCCGGTTCGATCGGAAGCAGCTGACGTTACTTTAACCGAATCCGGGTCCACCCTCTTGTTTCCTCTATTCAAGATTTGGGTCGAAAATTACACATCGACTCATGCTGGTGTTAGCATCACGATGGATCCCAGCGGTTCGGAGACGGGGATAAAAAAAGCGATCTCAGGTGAAGCCCAGATCGGCGCTTCAGACGTGTTTATGTCGGACCGCCAAGCGAGAGAAAACCCGCAAGTTCTGAATATCCCACTCTGTATCTCCGCGCAGATGGTGAATTTCAACTTGCCGGACCTCAACAACCAGAAACTAAAACTGGATGGGACGGTATTGGCGGGAATTTACTCCGGTACGATCCGTGACTGGGATGCGGCCCCAATCGCTGCGCTAAATCCGGATATTAAACTGCCGCACCAGCCAATTGTTCCAGTTCGCCGGTCGGATGGTTCGGGTGATACCTATATCTTTACCCAATTCCTGAGCTTCGCCGATTCAAAATGGTCGGATGATCGCGCGTTCGGTATGACGATCAATTGGCCGGTGGTCTCGGGGAGCCTGGAGGCAACCGGTAACGAGGGGATGGTGCAGACCATCCAGAAAACACCTTACTCGATAGGTTACATCGGGGTCAGCTATAGCAAAGAGATTGCCGACGCCGGGCTGGGAACCGCCCTGCTCAAGAACCAGGCGGGTAACTTCCTGCTACCGACCAAGGAAACGGTTGAAGCCGCAGCGGAAGGACTGGGGACTAGGACGCCCTCGGACGAGCGTCTCACAATCGTCCTAGCGCCTGGCGCCAACGCGTACCCGCTCATCAATTACGAGTACGCAGTTGTTTCAACCAAGCAGCCAAACTCTGATGTAGCTGCTGCGCTCCGTAAATTCTTGACTTGGTCGATTGTTCCCAGCGAAGCCAACGAAGGGTATTTGGACACCGTTCACTTTATCGCGCTCCCCGCGCAAATCTTTGCGATGAGCGAAGCGCAGATCCAAAACATCAAG
>JAFAZK010000009.1 GCA_019239825.1 Verrucomicrobiota bacterium
ACCGCAATTGACCGCGACGAAGGGCCTGGAGCCCCTCGGGCTCAAGTCATGGATATGGCGGGCAATCAATTCTTTGCCGGTGCCAGTTTCGCCGATGACTAGGACATTAGCGACACTGGGTGCGACCAGCTTGATCCGATCGAGCAACGCCCGGGACCGGGGATCCTCAAATACGATCGCTCTTGTCCGCTGTTGGGAAGACCGCAGAGGAGGACTGGCCTCTGAAGCAAAAGCTCGGGGTATGGACGACGTTTGAATAGGCTACTATAATAGTAGACTTTACGTCGTCCACCCGGAATTTCAGATTTGATCAATCAGATAACCCACTCAGCGGATGGCCGCGCGAACTTCGAGATTCGCAACGAATTGGGCTAGCGATTCGTCCAGGCGCTGCTGCACTTCTCCCGCGACTACCGGTTCGCCATTTTCGATACGAAATTGCTGATCCACCAAATAGACTCCTTGAAGAACGTCGCTTGCTCCAAGCGTTGAGAGGACAGGTTTAATCGCGTAATCGATGGCTAATAGATGCCCAGGGGATCCCCCGGATGCGATGGGCAGAATGGTTTTTCCGCGGAAAGCATACTGAGGAAGAATATCGAGCAGCGCTTTCAACGAACCGGTGTAAGCCGCTTTGTAGACTGGAGTTGAAACAATAATCCCGGCGGCATTCGAAACTTGTTGCTTGAAGACGTAGAACGACGGGCTGTCGTACTTCGCTAGAATAAGGTCGTCGGTGGGAAAATCGCGGACGCTAACCAGAGCGGTCTCGAAGGATGACCGCTCGCGCAGCCACTCGCGCGAGTACTCAAGCAAAGCAGCCGACTTTGATGATGCGGTAGGACTGCCCGAAATCAGCAAGATCTCAGCCATATAAATTTATAGTATCAAGCGGCCACTAGAGCCCGTTGTTGTTCCAGTTCGCGTACGATCGGCAAGACTCGTTTTCCGAAATATTCCACTTCCTCTTGGAAGTGTAGAAACGCGGTTAAGACAAGATCTACCCCAATCGTTTTAAGGTGCACAATCCGTTCCGCGATCTGTTCGGGCGTACCGATCAGATTGGTTTTGAAGCCGTCATTGTACTGCACTAGGTCCTCGAACGTCGATTTAGCCCAGTTGCCTTCACCCTCAGGCGAGGCTTTCCCCGCGTTCTTGACCTCGTGACCGAAGGCGCGGACGGCTTCCGGGTTTGCTTTCTCGATGATTTCATTCAACACATCCTTGGCTTCTTGTTCGGTCTCGCGCGCGATGACAAACGCGTTAACTCCGATTTTAACCGAGTGCCCGTTTTGGGCGGCTTTTGATTTGATATCGGCGATTTGCGCGGCATGACCGTCTGGCGTGTTTCCGTTTGTGAAGTACCAGTCGGACACACGAGCCGCCATGTCCCGCGCTGCCCGCGAGCTACCTCCTTGAAAGATCTCCGGATGCGGTTTCTGAAACGGTTTCGGTTTGAGTGAGTAATTGTTGAACCGGTAAAAATCGCCTTTAAAGGTAAACTCGTCCTCGGTCCAAATGCCTTTAAGGGAGCGAATAAATTCTTCTGACCGACGATAGCGCTCATCATGATCTAGCCAGGGTTCGCCAATCGCGTGGAATTCGCCCCGGAACCAACCGCTAACGATATTCACCGCGACGCGACCGCTGGTAAGTTGGTCCATGGTGGCGAGTTGCTTTGCCGCCACTGCTGGGTTCCAGGGACCAGGCAAGATGGCGACGATGAGCTTCAATTGCTTGGTAGCAGCCAAAAGCGCGTGGCTAAAGAGGACTGGCTCGTGCTGATATTCAGCGCCGTAGCCCGCTGTAAAACGGATCTGGCTCAACGCATAGTCGAACCCGCTGTTTTCAGCGGTTTGCGCCAGTTTTCGGTTGTAATCGATGTCCCAGCTAGTGCGCTGCTCGATATTGCTGATAACAAGGCCGCCGCTGACATTGGGCACCCAATAGGCGAAGCGGATTGGGTCACCACCGGGGCCACGGACTGCATATGGGGAAGAGCTCATATAACTGAATGGGTTCACGTGCGTTTAGCAACGCAGGCAGGCGCTGAGCAGCAACGGTGCCAAGCCCCGAGACGTGCTGCGGTCGACCGGGTTATGCGTTTCCGGGACCAGTGCAGTTGCGTATTATTCAGCACGTTTGCTGCGATGATGTTGCTGCAGCAGCAACTCGAGGACTCAGTCCAAGGTGAAATCGCGTGCTTGTTCCGCGAATGCACAGAAGTCAGCCAAAAGGTAGGCGCGGCGCGCTTGTCAGGCAGGGGGGCTGTTCTGTATAGCCGCTTCGCGGCAAAGTCGACAGCTCCCTACGGGACAATGACCACTCAGTGTTTACTCAGATGTGTCACCAAAACCAACTTAAGATCCGCAGATGCAGACGTTACGCAGATTATTTACTCTGAGTAAAACAGAGGGATAATC